>JAJBTL010000109.1:26549-26963 GCA_020860865.1 Planctomycetota bacterium
CGCCCGCGCCGCCCGGCGGCGGGCGGGCGGCGGGCGAATTCCCGGCGACGCCTGGACGATACCGGCCGGCCGGGAAAGCGGCTGTCGCGCCATTCACTTCGGCGTGGAACGGGTTTCTGTCCTCCCAGGTTCACATGCCGGTGACCCGTACCGTCTCCCTGGCGACGATGATTTCCTCATTGGTCGGAATGACGAAAACCCGCACCCGGGAGCTGATCGCCGAGACCTCGGCTTCGACCCGGCGGGCCGCTTCGTTCTTCGCCTGTTCGATACTGATTCCCAAAAACTCCATATCGTCGCAGATCCGCTCCCGGACGCGGACAGCGTTCTCACCGATGCCACCGGAGAAGACCAGGGCGTCGAGGCCGTTCATGACGGCGGCGTAGGCGCCAATGTATTTCTTCACTTCGTGGA
>JAJBTL010000139.1 GCA_020860865.1 Planctomycetota bacterium
CGAAATTCTCCGACACCGCACCGCCCTTGCCGCCGAAGCCACGGGAAAAGGCGCAGTAATAATGCATGTGGGCGTTGATGAAACCGGGCAAGATGAGTCCGCCCCTAGCGTCGATGTAACGGGCGTCCGGAAACTCGCGCCTGAGATCGGCGTCCGGCACGACCCGGGCGATCAGCTTGTCCTTGATGAGAACCGCGCCGTTTTCGAAAAACGGATTGTCCGGATCGCGAGTGATGGTCGGTCCGTTGCCTACCAGGATCATAGGGTTCTCCTTGAACGAATGGTTCGCGGGTTCGCGAGGGGGGTCACGCCCTTCGCGGCACCTGTCCGGAATGGTCGGGCTATTTCTTCACCGCCACCACTTCGATTTCAACCTTGGCGCCAAGCGGCAACGCCGCCACGGCATAACAGCTCCGGGCCGGATAGGGCTTTTTGAAAAATCCGCTGTAGACCTCGTTGACGGCGGCAAAGTCGTTGATGTCGGCCAGGAAGATGGTGGCCTTGACGACCTTGTTCATGCCGCTGCCGGCGGTTTCGAGAATGGCCTTGAGGTTCGACAACACCTGCGTCGCCTGTTCCCGGACGTCCTCCGGCATGACCTTCGTCTCCGGGTTGATCGGGAGGCTCCCCGAAGTGAAGATGAACGAGTCCATGCCGATGGCCTGGGAATAGGCGCCGACGGCGCCGGGGGCGTTCGGGCTGTCAATCTGCTTGATTTCCGCCATGATGCCGCTCCTTATAAAGTATCGCCCTCACGTCGAACCTACGACCGGTCCGGATACTTCCCGTGCCAGACAATGTCCCGGTAGAGTTCCGGCGATGTGTCACCTTCGGTGGAAATGAGGAGAACGCGGGAATTCGGTCCGAGACCGAGCGCGTCCCGGATGTCGTCCCCCATGGTGGCGATATATTCAAGGATGCCGGTGGTGACGGCGCCGGACTCGCCGGAGATAATCTTCGGATCGTCGGCGAGAGGCGACCCGAGGATGCGCATGCCGTTGGCGGCGAAATAGTCCTCGCAGGATATCCCCGCCGTCGCGTAGTCCCGGAGCACTCCCCACGCCACCGTACTCGGTTCGCCGCAGGCGAGACCGGCCATCAGCGTCGGCATCTGGCCGGTAACGGCGTGGGGCTTGCCGTCCGAGTCGGCTAGGGACCGGTATATGCAGTCCGCCAGGCGCGGTTCGACAATGGTCGTCACCGGGCACTGATCGCCAAGGGCGGCCGCGAAATAGCCAAGGGTGGCGCCGGCATAGGACCCGACACCGGCCTGAAGAAACAGGTGGGTCGGCCTCTCGACGCCGGCGCCCTGGAGTTGTTCGAGCGCTTCGATGCCGAGGGTCATATAACCCTGCATTATCCAGCGCGGAATGTCTTCGTACCCTTCCCACGCCGTGTCCTGAACCATGACCCAGCCGTTTTTCTTCGCCGTGGCGTCGGCGAGACGGACGGCATCGTCGTAGTTCAGGTCGGTGATGGTGCATTCGGCCCCGGTGGCGCGGATGTTGTCGGCCCGGATCTGGGCCGAACCCTTCGGCATGAAAACGACCGCCTTCATCCCGAGTTGCTGCGCTGTCCAGGCGACGCCGCGTCCGTGGTTGCCGTCGGTGGCGGTGGCGAAGGTGATGTCGCCGACCTTTTTCCGGGTCTCCGGTTGCCGCAGTTCCTCAACCGTAATATCCTCGATGTCCCGGCCAAGCCGTTCGGCAACGATGCGGCCAAGGGCATAGGCGCCGCCCAAGACCTTGAACGCGTTCAGGCCGAAGCGTTTGGACTCGTCCTTGACAAAGACCTGGCCAAGTCCGAAGTTTTTCGCCAGGGCGGGCAACTCGACAAGCGGCGTCGGCGCATATTCCCGAAACCCCTGATGGTACTTCCGCACCCGCGCCGCTTCGGCCGGGCTGAATGTATCGAGGCTGGCGCCTTTGCCAGGCGTTTGTTTTCGGGTATTCAGGTGGAAATCGACATCGCTTTTATTCATGGCAACGCTCTCCATAGAAAGTGGTAGGGTGCACGCAAAGCAGACGGTGGTGGTGAAGACAGAGTGGTTCGGGTAGTTGGCGGTGACTCGGGAGTTATTTTACGCAGTGGTAGGGTGAGCAAGCCCTGTTCCACTTTAAATAATTACCCAAAAAGTTTCGTACTGCCTGGCTTATAAAGACTTGCAACGCAGGGAAAGTAACCCGCGATTCTATCATTTTGATTCAAATGATTTCATATTGATAACTCATCCCTGCCTAATCGTTATGATAACGTGCCGCAAGGTCTGTTGTGGCACAAAAAATCCCGCCACGATCAACGGGCGGGATTCTTTATGGATAGCAGTACATTCAATGGCGGCAGTCGGCCGGCGGTCACTTTTTCTTCCCAGCCGCCTGTTTCTCGAACATCTTCCCCATGCGCCTCGCCGTGATATCGGAGAATTTCAATTCCCGAAGTTTTTCCACAACCGTCTTCGCGTCCACCGGACCCATCTTCATCACCGCTTCCTTTGCGGCCGGAAGCTCTTCCTTGAACACGATGTCCGACAGTTCCTCAGCCAGTTCCGTCGCCTTGTCGATAACGCCGGCGGCGAAATTGAGAACGCCCTGGTTCTTTGCGGCATTAATGTTTTTCTGCACCGCCGCCCGGGCGGTCTGCCTCGCCTTGGTGGCGGCGCCAAACACGCCCCGGACCATCTTCAGCGCCTCCGCGTTCCGGCCGAGGCGGCGGAGCATGGCGATAAGCAGGTTCATGACGTTGATTTCGTACTTAATGTCGGCGCCGGAGGCGTGGTTCAGTATGTCCTGGTAGCGGGCCAATGCGATGTCCATGGCCTGACTTTCCTCGGTCGGCATGCCGGGCCAGGACTCGCCGAACGAGTTCAAATAATCCTTGAAGGTTTCGAACCCGGCCGGGACCGCCTCATCCGGCAGCGCCAGCGTTTCCTTTTCCCGGTACAGCCAGGCCAGCCGGAGGTAAAAGCGGGCCAGCTTCGGGTACTGCCGCATGTTGACGGAAAGAAGTTCCTGGGCATAGATGGCAAGAAGGTGGGCGAGGATGGCCGAATCCACCTGACGCCGTTCGTTTTCGAAATGGATGTTCGACCCCATGTTGGCGATAAGGCTGTTCGGCATGCGGGAGTGGATAAGGAGCTTTTCCTTGATAAGTTCCGACTTGCCGCCCGAATTGTCCTCGCCCCGGAAAACATCGCGTTCGTCGCAGTAGTGGCAGGTCGGACAATGCCAGATATGGTAGAAGTTCGGACGGATTTCCCCGAATTCCGGATTTTCCCATTCATACACGGCGACGTGGGAATCCTCTTCCACCATCGCCTCCTTGTACATCCGCATCTTTATATAGTACTGCGTCGACTCGATGGCGCAGAACGGGCAGCGGATCTTTACCGGAACAAACGGCGTTTCCTTGGCCATGACTATCCTCCCTGGGCGAGGCCTGATGAAACTACGCGGAACGCTCTATATGAAATGCGTGAAGTATATGAAGTCAAGAGAAACATGCATACAACACTGTCCACTTTTCTCCGACTTCCCGCCGACGACACC
>JAJBTL010000210.1 GCA_020860865.1 Planctomycetota bacterium
ACTGCGCACCTCGTCCGCCACCACGTCGAAGCCCTTCCCGGCCTCGCCGGCCCGGGCCGCCTCGACCGCCGCGTTCAAGGCCAACAGATTGGTCTGGAAGGCGATTTCCTCGATGGTCTTGATAATGGCGCTGATCTGTTCGGACGAGTCCGAGATTTCCGTCATGGCGGTGGTCACCGACTAGAGAAGGCGGGAGCCTTCGCCAATCAATTCCACGCTATGCTGGGCGGTATCCCGGGTCTTGTTGGCGTTGTCGGCGTTCTGCCGGGTCATGGAGGCCATTTCTTCCAGGGCCGACGACGTCTCCTCGAGGGACGAGGCCTGTTCGTTGGCGCCTTCGGCCAACGATTCCGATCCCCGGGCCAGGGTGCCGGCGATATCCTCCACCTCGTGGGACCGGAGGGAAAGGTCGCCGATGACGGAATCGAGGGCGGCGTTTATCCGGCTGACTGATAAGCCGGATAGGGCCAGCCCGACGACGAGCCCGAAGCCGCCCACCAGCAGCATCACCCAATAGGCGCGGTTATAATCGGCGCCGGCGTTGGCGACGGCTTGCCGGAGCACGTCCTCGCCGACATTCACCAATCCGGAAATCATATTCATTTCATTGACCCTGGCCGGCGTGCCTTCCGTAACGAGGATGTCGAAGGCGGCGCGGGTGGAGTTTTTGTTGGCGAATTCGAAGACCTTGTTGAAGATTTCGGTGCCGCCGCCGCGCCGGGGCTTGATTTCATCCCAATAGACCCGGCTCGCCGCCGGGTAGTCTTTCGAAATGAAATGGGGCGGCAGGGTAAAGGCGGTCGGCCGGGAGGTGGTGGTGCCGTCGTCGTGGAATTGGATCTTCCCCTTGCTGGCGGCGGAGAAGGTGGCGTTGAATTGTTTCAACTCCTCTTCGCCGACGGCGCTGTCGGTGAGGAGCCGCTCCAAACGGTTCAGCATCCGGGAAAAGCGGCTCAGTTCCTTCTTGCCAAATTCGCTTTCCTTGGCCCGGCGGTCGGAGTCCGGCGCCAGGACGACGAGTTTTTCCTGGAGTTGCAGGCTTTTCCACGATTCCAACGCTTCCCAGGCCAGGCCGTACACTTCCAATTCGCCGGCGTCGCCGGCGTTTTTCGTCAGCTCGGTCAACTTCTTGAGCGGCTCGCCGTAGGCGCTCCAATACTCGAGGCTGTCCCCGAGAGCGAGGGTCATGGCGTAATAGTCTGAATTTTGCACCGCATTGGCGTAGATGCGTTCGATAATGTCCTTGTGCCCGGTCCAGGTGGCGACCAGGGCGTCCCAATTGGCCTTTTCGTCCGGGGAGACGGTGTAAGCCTGCATGGCGGGTTCGATGGATTCACTGACGATTTTGTCCAGGGCGGCTTTTTCCCGTTGCATCGTTTCCGCACTTTCGGACAAGACTATTTCACTTAATGAAATAAGGACGGACTGCATTTCCGATCTGATATCCTTGAGCCGCGACACCCGGGCCGCCACTACCATTTCCTCTTCCATGGCTCTGTGGATATTCCGCATGGAATATATACCTACTGTTCCAATAACGACTGCGACCGCGGCAAGAATAAGAACAATGAAGTAAATGCGCACTTTGAATGACATGGGGTGTTCCTTCCAGGGACGAATAAAGAGGCACGGCAAGAGAGCGCGCCACGCACGCACAATTGGTGATACCATTATACATAAGATGCAATGTTGAGGTTATGTATTAATAATATCAAGGAAAAAATGTATAATGCCACCATAACCGCTTCCGTGGCCGAACCGTCCGCCGGCGCCGCTCCGGTTGGAGTATAGGTACACCACATGGTTTGCCGCATCAGGGCGGGGTACAGATTTAACCGATACGACGGGAAATTGCTGGATTGTATGATGTCCGGGGCAAGCCCGGGCGGCGACGGCGAGTCCGACCTTTTGTTACACTTTATAGATTATACTTGATGAAATTCGCGCGCTGGATTACAACGTAGGTACGATATTCGTTATGACCTGCCGCGCGCCCACGATTGTTTATCGGAAGCTGCGGCGAAGGAATATCCTGATCCTGTTATAAGGATAGGTTTCAACTTTTTGTTTTACCCGGACGAACGTACCTCGCCTCGTCATATTCGAAGGAGTCCACAGCCATGTCCAGTACCGTTCTCCCCGCCTTTCCCGAACCAGGTTCCACGGAATATGCCGGCGTGCTCTATGCCTATTCGCACCTGACCACTCCCGTCGCGCTCCTCGACGCCGACGGAACGCTCCTGTTCCTCAATCAGGCCGCCCTCGACTTTTTCAAGGTCGGCAGCATCCGGGAGATTGTCGGTCCCACCACCGACGACTGGCATGGCCGGCTGCAACAAGTCGAGTCTCCGAGCGTGGCCGGACCGGGCCAGGAAGAGGAGATGTATTACAGGGACAAGGAGACGGGACGGGTATACTACCGTGAATCCATCCGCCTGCCAAAAAAGGACGGCGGCAGCGTCCGTTTGGAAACGCTCCACGACATCACCGCCCTTTACGAAGGCGACGAACGGGTCAAGCGGATGATCGACGCCGCCCCGCTCTGCTGCAACTACTGGAACAGCAAGCTGGAAAACATCGACTGCAACCTCGAGGCGGCCAAACTGTTCGACCTCCCGGACAAGAAAGCCTATCTCGACCGCTTCCAGGAACTGTCGCCGGAACTCCAACCGAACGGCCGGAAGAGCGCGGACGAGGCGCGGCGGCACATCACCAACGCCTTCCGGGACGGCTACGACCGACCGGTTCGAATGGATGCACCAAAAATTGAACGGCGACCAGATCCCGGCTGAAATCACCCTCGTCAAGGTCCAGGACCGGGACGGCGACGTCGTCCTCGGCTATACCAGGGATCTCCGTTCGGCCAAATCCGTCGCCGACGTCGACGACATCGAATGGATAATGAATATCTTCAACAGCCTGCCGTTCCCCATCGGCGTCGCCAGCGCCTCCGGCAAGTGGATGTTCATGAACAAACCCGGCCTCGACCTCATGGGCGCGGAGACGGTGGCCGATATCGGCGGCATCTCTTCGGCCGATTGGGGCGGACGGCTCGAGCCGCTCCCGAGGGACGGGGACGGCGACGACGACGGGCATTATCTGGACAAACGGAGCGAAAAAATCTACCGCCGCGCCGATGCGCCGCTGAAAGATTCGTTCGGCGGCCTGGTCGGCCGGGTGGAAACGCTTCAGGATGTCACCCGGCTCTATGCGACGGAAGAACGGATCCGCGCCATGGTGGACGCCGCGCCGCTCTGCTGTAATTTCTGGGACAGTTCCCTCAACAACATCGAGTGCAATCTCGAGGCGGCCAAACTGTTCGACCTCCCGGATAAAAAATCCTATCTCGACCGCTTTTTCGAACTGTCGCCGGAATACCAGCCGAACGGCAACAAGAGTAGCGACGAAGCGCAAAAACACATCACCACGGCGTTCAAGGAAGGTTTCGACCGTTTCGAATGGATGCACCAGAAACTGAACGGCGAACCGGTGCCGTCGGAAATCACTCTGGTCCGCGTCAACCTCCGGGAA
>JAJBTL010000195.1 GCA_020860865.1 Planctomycetota bacterium
GTAATGAAGTATGCGACAATGTATTCGAAAACGGCGGCGGAAAAAGCCTGATTCCCGCGTCTCTTGGTTCCCGCCGACCGCCCTACTTCAAGAACTGCCTCCATCCCTCCCTTCGGGGAGGGATTTTTTTCCCTTGTGTTGCTTACGGACAATTGCCGCAAAACGATATCTTTTGGCGCAAAACGCCGTCCGCAGACCATGACGGCAGCGTGTACAATTGAGGAGGAGGGGGCAATTTCAGGCTGTCACACCAGGCGCTTTTCCATAATCCCCTCTCGACCATCAAAAAACCGCACTATTGCCGCTTTCCGCGAATCACCCGCGCGTGACGCATTTCGTTGCGCCGGGGAGGTGAATTCTTTTTCCGAGTATGTCAAGGAGACGATCATGAAAAAACTGTTCCTGATGTGTTCCGTCGTGGTGCTGTTCTGCCTGTGTGCGGTGCAGGCCGGAGAAAAACGCTACAAGTTCGCCCTGGTATGCAAAGCCATGGACAGCGAATTCTGGACCGATATGCGGGACGGCGCCCAGGATGCCGCCGCCGCTCTCGGTAATGTCGATGTCGTCGTTCTCGCTCCCGACCGCGAAGTCAACGTCCAGCAGCAGGTCGCCATCGTCGACGACCTTATCGTCCAAAACGTCGACGGCATCGCCATCGCCCCCTGCGGCGCCAACGAACTCATCCCGGTCATGGAAGAAGCGCGGAACGCCGGCATTCCGGTCATCCTCGTCGACACCGACGCCGCCTGGGACAACAAACTCGCCTTCGCCGGCACCAACAACAAGAAGGGCGGCCGCCAGGCCGGCGAGCGCATTGTCTCCCTCCTCGGCGGCAAGGGCTCTGTCGCCATCATCACCGGCATTATGGGCCACCAAACCCACATCGACCGCGTCGCCGGCGCCATGGAAGTGTTCAAGAACTACCCGGACATCAAGATTGTCTCCCAACAGCCAGCCAACGGCGAACGGTCCCTCGGCATGACCGTCATGGAAAACATCCTCACCGCCACCCCGGATCTCGACGCCCTCTTCAGCACCAACGCCACCATGGGCCTCGGCGCCTATGAAGCCGCCAAAGCGGTGGATGCGAAATGCATCATCGTCGGATTCGATTCGGACAGCGAAATGCTCGGCCTCATCAAGGCCGGCGAAATCGACAGCCTCGTCGCCCAGGGCGCCTACGATATGGGCCGCATCGGCATCACCAGCCTCCACAAGCACCTTCAGGGCGAAAAGATTCCGAAGCTCATCGACGTCCCGTCCGAACTGGTGACCAAGGAAAACGTCGACAACCACCTGAAGAAATAACCGCCCCCGGCCGTCCGGCAGCATGGTCCGAATCACGCCGGACGGCCTTGTTTTTAAAGCTGTAGTTCTACGTTCTGCCGGAAAGGGCATGAAGAATGAACCCCCTGCGCATTGGCATCATCGGTGCGGGCCGCATCGGCAAGGTCCACGCCCACACCCTCCAGTCCACTCCCGGCGTCGAAATCGCCGCCGTCTCGGACATCGTCCCGGACGCGGCCCTCGCCCTCGCCGCCGGCCACAACATCAAAACATCCACCGACGACTACCACGACATTATTATGGATCAACCATCGACGCCGTCTTCGTCTGCTCCTCCACCGATACCCACGCGACAATAATCGAGGAAGCCGCCAACGCCGGTAAACACATCTTTTGCGAAAAACCCCTCGCCCTCGACCTGGACGCCATCGACCAGGCCCTGGCGGCGGTGGCCCGGAACCAGGTCCTCCTCCTCGTCGCCTTCAACCGCCGCTACGACGCCGGCTACCGGAAAATGCGGCAGGACATCCAATCCGGCGCCGTTGGCCGCCCGGAACTGTGCCGCCTCTCCACCCGCGATCCGGCGCCGCCGCCCATCGCCTACATTAAGGTATCCGGCGGCCTGTTCCTCGACATGATGATCCACGACTTCGACCTGGCCCGCTTCCTCCTGGACGACGAGCCGGAGGAAGTCTTCGCCTGGGGCGACTGCCTCGTCGACCCGGCCATCGGCGACGCCGGCGATGTCGACACCGCGGCGGTCACCGTCCGCTTCCGCCGGGGCGCCCTCTGTCAAATCGCCAACAGCCGCCGCGCCTCCTACGGCCACGATCAGCGCGCCGAAGTCCACGGTTCGGCCGGCATGGTGCTGAGTGAAAACCTGCTGGAGAACAACATCGTCACCGCGAACGCGGACGGCTTCCGTTCCGCCCCGGTCCTCAATTTCTTCATGGAACGCTACATGCCCGCCTACCAGGAAGAAGCCCGCGTGTTCGTCGACTGCGTCCTGAACGGGAGAACTCCACCGTCAGTCGGCGCCGACGGCCGCGCCTCTGTCGTCATGGGCTATGCCGCCAAGAAGTCGTGGCAGGAAAACCGCCCGGTCAAAATCAGCGAATTCGCCGGAGGACAGCTGTGACCACCGACATCACCTCCCGAAAACTCCGCATGGTCATGATTGGCGGCGGGCCCGGTTCCGCCATCGGCGGCGTCCATCGCCGCGCCGCCAACCTTGACGGCCAATACGATCTCGTCGGCGGCGCCTTCTCGACCGATGAAACGCGCTCCCACGCTATGGGCCGGGAACTCTTCCTTGACCCGGCCCGGGTCACCGCCTCCTGGCGCGACCTCCTTGACCGCGAACGCACCCTCCCTTTGGACCGCCGCGCCGACGTCGTCTCCATCGTCACCCCGAACCATCTCCATTTCGAACAAGCCACAGCCGCCCTCGAACTCGGGTTCCACGTCATCATGGACAAGCCCATGACCATGACCCTGGACGAAGCCTATCGCCTCCGGGACACGGTCAGGGAATCAGGCAAAGTCTTCGCCCTCACCCATCCCTACGCCGCCGGCGCCATGGTTAAACTCGCCCGCGATCTCGTCGCCAAAGGCGTCCTCGGCGTTGTCCGCCGCGTCGTCGTCGAATACCCGCAAGGCTGGCTCGCCCGTCGTATCGAAGCCGACAACAATCGCCAGGCCCTCTGGCGTACCGATCCCGCCCTCGCCGGCTCCGGTTGTGTCGGCGACATTGGCACCCACGCCGCCAACCTCTCGGAGACCGTCACCGGCATGCGCATCGTCTCCGTCTCCGCCGACGTCGGCACCGTTGTCGAAGGCCGCCGCCTCGACGACGACTTTTCCGTCCACGCCCGTTGGGAAAACGGCGCCCGAGGCAGCATCCAGGCCAGCCAGATATCGTCGGGCGAAGGTGACGGCCTCAGTATCCGCGTCTACGGCACGGACGCCGGCCTCGAATGGCGCCACGATACTCAGGACTTCCTCCTCGTCCGCCACCAGCAAAAACCATGGGAAAAATGGGCTCGCGGCACCGACTACGTCGCCGCCATGAGCCCCGCCGCCGCCCGCGTCACCCGCACCGACCAATACCACCCGGAAGGCTACATAGAAGAATTCGCCAACATCTACCTGAACGCCGCCGCCGCCATCCGTGCTGTCGATTCCGGCCACGATCCCACCCCCCTCGACCTCGACTTCCCCAACGT
>JAJBTL010000112.1 GCA_020860865.1 Planctomycetota bacterium
AAATGCTCGACCACGGCCGGAACGGCGAATGGAAACCGGTTATCAACATCGCGAACCGTGTTCGCGGCACCGGCGCCATGTACGGCTTCAAGACCATCGGCGATGCGGCGGAAAACCTGGTCAGGGCGGTGACGAACGGCGATCCGGGATCGCTCGCCCTCCTGGAGGAATACGTCAAGGCGGTGCGGGAGGCGTATGTGTGAGGCAGCGTCAGACGTGGTCGTTCCGGGCGCGGGCGCGGTTTGTCCGCCCCTGCCGGCGCGTGTTCCACCACGGGTGGTGGGGAGCGGTTCGGTGTTCAATCGGCTATTACAGATAACTCCTACGAGTGAGATTCCATGTCATTAACCCATCATGGCGCCCGCGAGGTCGCTCTCAGTGCCGTCCTCTTCTGCGTCGGCACTATCGTGTTTATCAGCCTTTTCCGTCATTACAATTCCTACTGGTACCTGGTTCCGATACTTCCCCTTGTTCTCCTGTTCGCCTGGGTGCTGGCGTTTTTCCGCGATCCGCCGCGGGCCATCCCACAAGAGGCTGGCGTCATTGTCAGTCCGGCCGACGGCCTGGTGACCCACGTCGATGTGGCTGACGAACCGGATTACATCGGCGGGCAGGCGCTCCGCTGCAGCATCTTCCTGTCCATCTTCAACGTCCATCTGAACCGCTCGCCGGCGGCGGGAAAAATCGAGTTTACCCAGCACCGGCCCGGGTCGCACTATGACGCCCGGTCGGAGGACTCCCTGGCGAAGAACGAAAACCAGGACATCGGTATCGCCACGACAGAACCGGGAATGCCCGGGAAAATGGTGGTGCGGCAATCCACCGGCGCCATTGCCAGACGGATAATCTGTCCCGTCCGGCCGGGGATGGAACTGCGGCGGGGCGAGAAGTACGGCATGATCAAATTCGGATCGCGAACCACGTTGTTCCTCTCCCGGGACGCCGAAGTGGAGTGGAAAGTCAAGGTGGGGGACACCGTCAGGGCGGGCTCGACAATCCTTGCCGTGGTGAAGGCCGCCCCCGCCAAGGAGACGAAATGACCATGAACCGCATCCGGACCAGCACCCGGCGGACCTTCCGCCGGGTCCATATTCTCCCGTCCCTGTTGACGGTCGGGAATTTTTCGTGCGGGTTCATTTCCATCGTGTTGTGCCTGAACGCCTTGTTCTTTTCCACCCGGGCGCAAATCCTTGAGGAACAGCCTTCGGCTACGAATAGCGTTGTTCAGGCAGCATCCATCGACCCCGACCTCGGCGTTGAGGAACGGAAGGCGCGGCGGAATATTCTCGCCCTCGAGACCGTCCCGGGCGCCCGGGCCAGGACCGGATTCCTGTTCCACTGGGCCTGCATCGTAATCTTCTTCGGCATGGTGTTTGACATGCTGGACGGGAAAATTGCCCGCGCCATGGGGGCGAGTACGCCGTTCGGGACAGAACTTGATTCCCTCGCCGACGTCACCACCTTCGGTATCGCTCCGGCGATTATCGTCAATACGATTTCCCTCGCGGTGATGCCGGCGTCGTATGCCTGGTGGTCGCAGGTCATCACCTTCGGGCTTATCTTCGCCATCTGCGCCGTTCTCCGCCTGGCCCGGTACAACATAGAATCCGGGACGGCGGACAAGAACATCTTCTCCGGACTGCCGAGCCCGGCTGCGGCCGGCTGCGTGGTGTCGGCCGTCCTTATAGCACAGGGCGATTACGCCTGGGTTGATACTGTCGCGTCGTGGCTGGTCGGGTTGCCGTTCCTCGGCGAGGAAGTGGCACAGGTGAAGGCGCGGCTCCTCGCCGTCTTCCTCCTCGTTCCCGGGCTTCTCATGGTGTCGACAGTGCCGTTTGTCCATGTCTCGAACCGCTACCTCAGCGGGAAAAAGTCGTTCACCATTCTTGTCCTGGCGGTCCTCCTCCTTGTCCTTATCTGGCATGAACCGCGCCTGATGCTGTTTATCTGCTTCAACGGCTATATGCTGGCCGGGCTTGTCCTCTGGGTGCGGAACCGGTTTCGGAATGCTACGCCGCCGGCCGACAGCGGGACTGTCGCCGGTGCGCCGGCCGGGGCCGGGCTGTATGTGGCGTCCAGCGGCAAGGCGGGGGAGTCGTCCCCGACCGCGAACGGGTCCGGGTCCTCCGGTTCGTCGGGTTCGTCGGGTTCGTCGGGTTCGGCCAGCGTGATTGATGTGCCGGGACAGACGGGGGAGACGAAGGCGTCGAGCGTTCACGGTGCGGCCGGTGGGTCCGGGTCCGGTGAGGACCGGTAGGGCGGGGTGGTCTCCATGGCCGTGGTGGTTCCCATAAAAACACCAACACAATTACAACTAATACACATAGGGATGGATAGAAGTCTTCGTGAACTGCTTTATGGACGCAAGGGAGACCAGACATGGAAAACATGGTTGCGGTAATTCTCGGTGGCGGCAGGGGGTCGCGGTTGTTTCCGTTGACCAAGGAACGGTCGAAACCGGCGGTGGCGATTGCCGGCAAATACCGTCTTATCGATATTCCGATTTCGAACTGCATCAACTCCGGCATTACCCAGATGTTTGTCCTGACCATGTACCAGTCCGCATCACTCAATAACCATATTTCGAACGCCTACCGCTTCGACCAGTTCTCGAAGGGCTTTGTCCAGGTCCTGGCGGCGGAACAGACCGCCGACTCGAACGAATGGTTCCAGGGGACGGCGGACGCGGTCAGGAAAACCCTGCCGCACCTCGGCCACAAAAAGAGTAACAAGGGCCTCGTCCTCATCCTGTCCGGCGACCACCTCTACCGCATGAACTACCGCCTGTTCCGGGATTCCCATATCCGCTCGAACGCGGACATTTCCATCGCCGTTATGCCGGTGACGCGGGAAGACGCGCCGGAACTCGGCGTCCTCAAGGTCGACGAAACGGGGCGCATCACCAAGTTTGTCGAAAAGCCGAAAACCAAGGAAGCGCTGGACGAAATGGAGACGGACACCTCCATCTTCGGCCTGGCGCCGGAAGAGGCGGCGAAACGGCCGTTCCTCGCCAGCATGGGCATTTACATTTTCGATCCGGATACGCTGTCGAACCTCCTCATGGCCGACCCGACGCGGACCGACTTCGGCAAGGAAATCATCCCGCAGGCCATCGAGACTCACAAGATGCAGGCGTACTGCTTCGACGGCTACTGGGCCGATATCGGGACGATTCGCGCCTTCTACGAGGCCAACCTCGACCTGGTGGCGCCGGTGCCGAAGTTCAACCTGTTCGACCCGACCCAGCCGATCTATTCGAACGCCCGGTTCCTGCCGGGCGCCAAGATGAACCGGGCGTCCGTGGAGGCGGCGGTCCTGTGCGACGGCACCATTGTCGAAGGGGCGACGGTAAGGGACTCTATTCTCGGCACGCGAAGCCGGGTCCGGCACGGCGCCGTCATCGAGGAATCCCTCATCATGGGCGCCGACTTCTACCAGCACGGCGACGATCCGGGACCGCAAATCGGCATCAACGAAGGGGCGTATCTGAAGAAATGCATTA
>JAJBTL010000213.1 GCA_020860865.1 Planctomycetota bacterium
GGCGGCGGCCTTCTCGGCGGCTATGCGGTGGCCCTCCGGCACGACTTCCGCGTCGTCGCCAGTGGCGGCCTGACCTATGTCCACAACTCGATTCCGGCTGTTGACGAACAGGGCGCCGGCACACTGAGCCAGCGCCTCGACAAGTCCTCGACGAACAACCTGAACGTCAACCTGGGTGTCGAACTGTCCCGCCTGTTCCGGTCCGACATTTGCCGCCTGCCCCTGGCCTGGAGCCCGTGGCTCAGGGTCGGCATGAACGCGGAAACCTGGGATCAGGGCGACAGCATCACCACCCGCTTCATCGGGGAACCGGATGTCCCGTCCTTCGTCAGCCGGTCGCCGGACATGGGCCGGCTCGGCCTGGAAGTCGGCGCCGGGATCCGCGCCGCCATCACCGGGCGCCTGGAAATGGCTCTTGAATACGCCGGCGACTTCCGGAGCAACCGCATCCGGCACGCCGGGTTGGTGTCGATGGAACTGCGGTTTTAGAAATGTCAACGATGGCACGGTGACCGCCGACACATGTATACGCCATCACGGGATCTCCGACCCGAAGTCCTCCGCATGCACAACTCCTCCTCTACACGGCATGCGGAGGGACTTTTTCCAGTCGCCCTGAACATTTAACGCACCCGTCTATTTTGTCAACCATACCCGTAAATTTTTCCACAACCATTTCTGATTTATTAACGCAAAAAGTTAAACCCACTGCCCTCCCCGTAATATGGCAAATTCAGCGCCATCATTCTTTTACATCGGCGTAAAGAATCGATTGCCGCAAGCCCGACCGGTCCGGACCGGCAGCGCCGACCATTACCGCCAGCCCGTTACCTTGACAACTTTCTCCACTTTTCCCGAAAACTTAGCAAGTTTAACGCAACCAATTAACATATAAATTTGAGACCGGGCCATCCGCCCGGCCCCGAGAAGCGCCAGGGTGAGGCGAAACACAACCCTGAGAGGATTAATTCATGAAATCCGACGATTTCTACGCCATGCGGAATCCGGTCGACGAATACAGGACAGAAGGTTTCCCCAAGCAGAAGCAGCCCTACCCCGGCCTCCAGAAGGACATGAAGCCGGTCCCGGACTGCGGCGAAAAAACCTATAAAGGCAACAACCGCCTCAAAGGCCGGAAGGCCCTCATCACCGGCGGCGACTCCGGTATCGGCCGCGCCGCCGCCATCGCCTACGCCCGCGAAGGCGCCGACATCGCCATCAACTATCTCGATTTTGAAGAGGACGACGCCAAGGAGGCCAAGGAACTCCTGGAAAAGGAAGGCTGTAAGGTCCACCTTATCCCGGGCGATCTCGCCGACGAAGAGTTCAACAAAAAGATGGTCACGGAAGCGAACGAAAAGCTGGGCGGCCTCGATATCCTCGCCCTCGTCGCCGGCCACCAGGTCGCGACCAAGTCCATCGAGGACATCGACACCGAGCAGCTTCACCGCGTCTTCGCCATCAATGTCTATTCCCTGTTCTGGACCGTGAAGGCGGCCTTGCCGATTCTTCCGGCCGGCTCCGCCATCATCACCACCTCGTCCATCCAGGCCTACGATCCGAGCCGCCACCTCCTCGATTACGCCTCCACCAAGGGCGCCATCAAGGCCTTTACCCAGGCCCTTGGCGAGCAGCTCATCAAGAAGGGCATCCGCGTCAACAGCGTCGCGCCCGGCCCAATCTGGACCGCCCTCCAGGTCAGCGGCGGCCAGTTCCAGGAATCGCTTCCCAAGTTCGGCCAGGACACCCCGTTCAAGCGCGCCGGCCAGCCGGTCGAACTTTCCGGACTGTACGTCTTCCTCGCATCCCAGGAATCCAGTTATATCACCTCCGAAGTGTTCGGCGTGACCGGCGGGTCGCATCTGTAACCGGGTCGGCCGGGACCGCCCACTCGGGCGCATCCTGACCGGGACGGTGAAGTCCGAAAACGACGCCACGGCCTCATGAGACATATAAGCCGTCCGGCGCCGTTTTCGGAATAACCCGTCGCGATCGGGACAGGCGAACAAACCGTTCGAGGCGACCGCCCGGCCATACCGTGACGAATTCACCCAGTACCACCAGCCAGCGGGGACGCGCTATGCGAATAGAAATAGTGGGCGGAATCCACCCCCAAACGCCCTGGAACGACATCACCGGCGGCGACGGCATGCCGTGGGTCGACTTTCGTCCAACCACCGTCTACATTCCGATGTGCCAGGGGGAAAACGACGAATGCACGCCCAAGGTGGCGGTCCGCGATCGCGTCCGGGTCGGCACCCTGGTCGGCGAGGCGCCGGACAAGAAAAGCGTTAATATCCACTCAGGCATTTCCGGAACCGTTGTCGCCATCGTCGATCAGGAAAACCCGATCAGCGGCAACGAGGAAAAACTGATCGTTATTGAAAACGACGGCACGGACGAGGCCGAACCCGACGACGGCCTCGGCGCCGACGCCACACCGGACCGGGAAACGCTGTCCGGCATCCTCCAGGACAAGGGCCTGGTCGGCATGGGCGGCGCCGCATTTCCCTCCCACGGCAAAATCGCCAAGGATGCCGACCTCGACATCCTTATTGCAAACGGCTGCGAATGCGAACCCCACCTCGGCGCCGACGCCACCCTTATGGAAGCGCGGGGCGAAGCCGTCCTCGACGGCATCCGCCTCGTCAGCCATGCCATGAAAATCGGGAAAACCGTTATCGCCATCGAAGACGACAAGCCCGCCGCCATCGCCCGGATGCGCGACCTCATCGGACCCCGGACGGATGTCCGCGTCGTGCCGGTGCCGAAAAATTACCCGATGGGCGGGGAAAAACAGGTTGTCCTCGCCATGACCGGCCAGGAAATCCCGTCCGGCAAACTGCCGTCCGATGTCGGCGCCCTTGTTTACAACGTCGCCACCCTGGCGGCCATTTCCGACGCGGTTCGGCATGGCCGCCCCCTCACCCACCGCATCGCCAGCGTCATTGGTGACGTCGCCGTGCCGCAAAATATTCGCTTCCCCATTGGGAGCCGCGTCGGCGAAGTCATCGCCTTCTGTGGCGGCTGGTCGGGGACGCCCGGACGGCTGGTCCTCGGCGGGCCGATGATGGGGAAAACTTCGGCAAGCGAGGACGCCATCCTCCTGAAAGAAGACAACGGCAGCCTCCTCATCAACACCGACCACCACCTCTTCCGGGACGAACGGCCATGCATCCGCTGCAACCGTTGTTCGCAGGTCTGTCCGATGCGGCTCATGCCGCAATTTCTCGACCGGGCCGCCCGGCGGGAAAAATGGGAAGAATGTAAACGTCTCAAGGTAAAAAGCTGCATCAACTGCGGCTGCTGCACCTATGTCTGCCCGGCCTACATTCCCCTGGCCGCGAATATCACGAAGGCGGGCAAGACCATCAAAAAGATGGCGAAGGACAAAAAATGACCGCACCCACCCCTTCCGGCCCGGACGGCGCCGCCAAACTGGAAAATGCCCCGTCCCCCCACCTCAACGACGCCAGCGGTTCCCGGCCGATAATGCTCG
>JAJBTL010000235.1 GCA_020860865.1 Planctomycetota bacterium
TCGGTAAAAGTTGAATCCCTCGCGGATTCTTAAAAATAATTCAGACAGAACCTAATGCCGCCGTCTTTTTTTTCGCGGCGACGGCACGCGGGATTGCGCCGAAACGCAGACACAACAATGGATGTGTGTTTTCGGTTGGAGTTGCGACCCGTCATGATGTATAAAGCATTGTGAGGAATTATCACGAATTTCTAAAATGCTTGCGTGGCGGCTGGTTGGCAGACGTCGCTTCGGAAAGGGTTCCATACTATGCGGAAGACCTGGTTGGTGGTCATGTTCCTCCTCGTTGCCGGGCTGGTGCGGGGCGGCGAAACGGGTCGGGTATTCCTGCCCGATTTCCTGCCCGCCAACACCATCCTCTGCCTGGTCCCGCCGGACGGCACCTCGGTTGAACAGGACTATTCCCAAACCATTTTCGCCCGCATCGCCAACCTCCCGGAAATGGGGCCGTTCCTCCGCTCGTTCGAGGAATCCCGGCGCCGCTTCGCCCAGGACATTTCCCAAACCGCCGAAGTCCCGCCGCAGTTCGCCTACGATCTCGTCAACAGCCACCTCGGCTTCGCCCTTATAAATATCGGCCTCGGCCGGGACGGGAAACCGCTCCCCGAGTTCGTCATCGCCATTGCCCTGTCGTCGACGCCGGACCGGGACACGGTTTTCGCCGCCGTCATGGCCCTCCTAAACCGCCCGGAAGTTGTCCGGACCGTCCTCGAGAGCCAGGGCCTCGACCCGAACCTGCCCCTCCGGACCCTGGCCCAGGAAGAGACCATAACGAACGGCCCGCCGATTCTCCGTATCGGCCCGAACATCCGCGTCGCCGCCCTCGGGAACCACGTCATCCTCTACCACGGACCAGGGTCCGAGGGGATAACGAAGCTGTTCGCCGCCTACCAAAACCCGGCGCAGTCCCTGTCCCGGAGCCCGTCCTTCGTCGCATCGTACCGTGGCGTCGAGGCGGTGCCGGGGTCGTCCATGTACTGGTTCAACCTGCCCCGGGTCATTTCGGTCCTGGACGCCTTCAACCTGAGCGCCGTCTCCCGCGTCCTCGAGGCAATTGGCTTCGGATCGGTTCAGTCCATGGCCATGGCCACGCAATATCACCAGGAAGGGGTCAGGCACACGGTCTTTCTCCACACCCCGAACGGCGCCACGTCCGGCCTGATGTCGAGTCTCGTGCCGATGCCCGGCGACTCCCCCCTCGGGATGGAAGGCTACGCGAACATCATCCCGTCTACGGGGAACGCCTTCGCCGCCCTCCGGGTCGATCTCCCGACGCTTCTCCGGGAAGTCCCGTACCTGGTCAATTCCCTCGGCGCCATCACCCGCCCGGGCGGCATGTCCGGCCTGGTCGCCAACGAGCGCGTCCTCGGCGTGCCTATTCCGGACATCCTGTCCACCCTCGGGTCCGACATTGTCATCCGCCCGCACGACGACACCCAGGTATTGATGTTCCACAATGTCGACATCGCCGGTTTCGAAAACGTCGTGGCCCGGATGGAGCAGAACGCCGGCACCCGCTTCTCGAGCCTCAATGTCGGCGGCTATATCGTACGGTACTTCAACCGCCGGTCGTCCCTCACGGTGCCGCTGGCGCCGGCCTTCTGCCTGGTGCCCCGGTCGCCCGGGAGCAGCACCGGCATTCTCTATATGGCCTCGCATCCGCAGGCGGTGACGTCCCTCATCCGCGAGTCGACGAGCGCCCGGGAACCCCTTATCAACACGCCGGACTTTGTCAAGGCGTCTACGGGGATCGGCGGCCAGTACTCCCTGTTTTATTACAATAATTCCCGGGACGCCTACCGGCGGGTCTATAATTTCCTCCTGCCCGTCCTGTCCCTCTGGTCCAGTTCGGCCCGTTATCCGGTGGATACCGGGTTGTTGCCGACGGCGTCCACCATCACCCCGGCCATGTTCGGGTCGGCGGTCGGCATCCGGCTCCAGGGCGAGGGGATGCAGATCCAGGCGTTCAGTCCCATCGGTTCGGGCGCCATCCTGGTGCAACTGGCGGACAAGCTGGTGGTGTCGAATCCGCTGGTTATCGCCCATGTCTATTCGGCGCTCGAAAAGTATTTGGCAACAATGCCGACCTGGTAACGTCGCGCCGGTGGCGGCTCGCGGTTTGGATATGCATCTTTTACGAAGCTGATAACAGTTTCGCTGTCAATGTGGAAGGTTCCCGAATGGGGTATGTGTCAGTCGCAATCGTTGGTCGGCCGAATGTCGGCAAGTCGACCTTGTTCAACGCGCTTGCCGGTTCCCGGATTGCCATCGAAGCGGACAGTCCCGGCGTCACCCGGGATCGCGTCCTCTATCCCCTCACTATCGAGGACCGGACTTTCGACCTCGTCGACACCGGCGGCATTGGCATTGTCGATAGCCAGAAGCTGGAAGGCCAGATTGAGCGGCAAATATCCCTCGCCATCGACGCGGCGGATCTCCTCGTCTTCCTCGTGGACAGCCGGGACGGCATCACCCCCCTGGACGAAGAAGTGGCCCGTCGTCTCCGGAAGGCCGGCAAGCCGGTCCTCCTCGTCGCCTCGAAGGTCGATACCCAGCGAATCGAAGACAACCTCCCGAGCTTCCATGCCCTCGGCTTCGGGGACGCCCTCACGGTGAGCGCCAAGCAGAACCGGGGCATTTACGATCTTGAAGAAGCCATCTACCAGAACCTGCCGCCGGAAGACGACACGGAAGAGCGGGAACCGACTGCCAAAGAACTCCCGAAAATCACCCTGGTCGGCCGCCGGAACGTCGGCAAGTCGACCTTCATCAACCAGATAAGCGGCCGCGAACGGGTCATCGTCTCCGATACCCCCGGCACCACCCGGGACTCCCTCGACATCACTGTCCACGCGGACGACACCTCGTTTGTCCTCATAGACACCGCCGGCCTCCGGAAACGGGGCCAGATGGACGACTCCATCGAATTTTTCGGCCATATGCGGACCGAACGCGCCATCCGCCGGGCCGATGCCGTCGTCCTCATGCTGGACGCGATGGAGGAAATCGGCAAGGTCGACAAACAGATCGCGTCGTTCATTCTCGAGAATTACAAACCCTGCATCATCGTCCTTAATAAGTGGGATCTGGTGGAGGAACACAATCCGGGGATGACGCTGGACGCCTTTACGAAATACGTCAACGACCGCCTGCCCGGCCTCCATTTCTGCCGCCTGGCGGCGATGTCGGCGAAAGAGGGAACCAATGCCTGGGAGGTTATCGGTTCCGTCATCGAACTGATGGAGCAGGGCGCCAAGAAGGTCGGGACGGCGCAACTCAATGCCGCCCTCGTCGATGCCCAGAGGAAACGGTCCACCAAGGCCAAGGGCGGCAAGCTCGGCCGCATCTACTACGGCACCCAAACCGATGTTTCGCCGCCGACATTCCTCCTTTTTGTAAACAAACCGTCGCAATTCGACGATAACTACTTACGGTACCTCTCTGGACAGCTCAGGGTGAGTCTGGGCTATCCGGAAATTCCTTT
>JAJBTL010000082.1 GCA_020860865.1 Planctomycetota bacterium
GCTCGTTCATGACCGCCAGACCGACCCGTTGCGTTTTTCGCCATTGCCCGGCTATTGTCCGATAAACCGGTACGTCTGCATTACCAGGTTGCAGGCGTGCTGGACCGGCGCGCCGCCGGCGTCGGCACCGAGGTTGGCCAGGCCCTGGTCCTGGGCGACGATGTTTATTTCTCTGACTTCGAAAAAGCGTTTTTCGCTGCCGGTGCGTTCCGCGTCCGGGCTGTCGAATTCTTCCATGCGGTTGATGAAGGTGGCAATTTGGTCATAGTCCCCCTGAAGGCTCAGGGAAAAGCGCCAGATTTCGAAGTTCGCCCCCTGCCCGGCCGACCCGCTGGCAATGCTCGGCTGGAGCCGGTTCGGCGTGATGCCGGACTGCTGCGCCTTCGTCCGGATGGCGGCGATAAGCTGGTCCGGGCTTGATTCACGCGGGAGAATGCGGGAGCCGTATTCGTATTCGACCTTGAGGGCCTCGAGAATTTCCTGCCTGGCCGGTATCTGCGCCACCTGGAGGCGGAGGCCCATGACCTCGTTGTCCAACGCGGCGAGTTGCTGGGTCAGCGTTCCCGGCTTCTGGTAGGCCGGCCACATGTCACCGGCTTCCGACACCAGCATATAGAGGTACACCGTACAGGCGACAATGATGACGCCCAGGAGGATGAAGACCTTGAAAAAGCGATTCTTGCCCACAGGATTCCCCTATTTCAGATCCATTTCGATGGCGAAATTCCAGGCCATGCGCGGATAAACTTCGGCCATTTCCCGGCCGCGCTCGCCCCGTGGTTGCGGCGCCGTCGTCCACGATGCCGACCGCAGTTGCAACGACCCCGGTTTCAGGAGATCGTTGAATGGCAGGAGGGCGAGGCCGCCCGACTGGATGGTGCGGATTTCCTCGAGGCGCTGGCGGATCGACAGCTCCCGGGGACCCTAGATAGGCAGTTCCGGCCGGTCGCGGCGTTCGTTTTCGTGTTCGGCGACGGCGCGACGGAGTTCATCCTGGAGGCGCTCCTCCTCGCCCTGCTCGGGAAGAGCGGCCGGGACATAACTACGGATACGTTGGAGAAGCTGCTCCGGCATCTGCATCGCCACGACCTGGGACGACGCCGTGGCGAAGGCGTTCATGGTGATTTTCTTTTCCCGGCCGGTGAAATCGCTCAGCCAGATATAACGCATTTCCGCGTTGTAATGGCTCATGGACGCGTCGAAATTGACTATCGCCTTGACGTCCGACAGCACTTTCGACCACACCACCCGGCCCTTATAGAGGCCCTTCACCGCTTCGACAAAGACGGTGAGGCGGTCGATTTCGGCGTTTATCTGCCGCAGTTCCTCGGCCTGGACAAGAAGTTCCTGGCGTTCCCGCTGGCGAAGGGAAATGCGGTCCTTGAGGCTCGGGATGATGTCGAAGTGGTACTTGGTGACAAAATGGACCAGCACCCCGAGAATGGCGATAAGGAGCACCGCCACGAGAAGCTGCGACAGCTTCATCGACTCCTTTTTCCGCATCGATTGCGGCAACAGGTTAATGTCAATCATGGCTCAGTCCTATTCCTTGGCGTGGCTGGCAAGGCCGAAGGCGACAATGAAATCGTGGGCGTTGGCGCTGACGAATTCGTCGTCCAACTCCGCCGTCCCAACCGATCCGAACGAATCGAAAATCCGCGTCTCCAACCGGGCCAGCCGGCCAATGAGTGGCGTCACGCCCGGGAACTTCACGAGGCCTCCCGAAAGGAGCATCAGTTCGACGTCCCGGCCGTGGGAGGCGCCCCGGTAGTTGTCGGCGCAGGAGCGGATTTCGGCGGTGATGTCTTCAATACCCGGGTAGATGGCGTCCTTGATGACGTCCAGATTGTCGCCTGGTTCGCGTTTGACCTTTTCCGCCTCGTCCATGGAACAGCCGAGGCGGTGGGCAATCATTTCGGTCAGCTTGTCGCCGCCGAAAGGGAACTCGCGGAAAATATAGGCGTCGCCGTCGGTGACGGTGATGAGGGTCTTGGTGGCGCCGAAGTCGACGATGGCGACCGGTTGGCCCTCGGCCAGGAAATAGCCGTTTGAATTGGCTGTCTCGAAGGTGTTCGCCAGGGCGATGAGTTCGACATCGATGCGGGACGGGGTGATGCCGGCCGAGAAGAGGATTTCCAGCCGGTCCTCGACGTCGGACTGGCGGACGGCGGCGAGGAGGCATTTCATCTGGGACGAATATTCGTTGTCGAAAATGTGGTAGTCGACCTAGGCCTCGTCGACGTCGTAGGGGATGTATTTTTCCGCTTCCTCGATAATGGCTTCGTCGACGTCGTCGACCTTGTCCGCCGGTATGGAGATGGTCTGGAGAAGGGTGCTCCGCCCGCTCATGCCGACGACGACGTTTTTCGGCACCATCCCCCCGGCCTCGAGGACGGTCTGGATGGCTTCGGTGTAGCCGGTCGGATCGGCGACGTCCTCGTAGGAACAACTGGTGATGGACACCTCTTCGCCGACGCGTTCCATTTCCACCGCCTTGACTGAACTGACGCCAAGGTCGAGGCCGATGACGGTGCTCTTTTTCTTGCGCTTTGCCACGGGACTCCTCCATTGGCCAGGCGAAGAAACGCCGGACCAGGCAATCGGAAGTATAGACCGAACGTTAGTGTATTGCCGAGAATCCCTTGAGTCTTTCGAAAAAAGCGGAGACGCTCGTGTTCGCGTCCGACTTTACGATAATCATGGATACGCGGTGGCGGTGGGACCGGACCGGTAATACATCAGAGTGCGGATGGTCGCCACCCGAGTTTTTTCTTGCCCGTGCCGGCCCGACGTATACACTGGTACCGGCGGGAACGGCGGCGGGATGCGCCGTTTCGGCCCATATCGGCACCCATGGCGCGACGCCGCCGACGCGGACGTCGCGGCTTTTTTTGTGCCGATGCGATCGGGTGCCGGGCGACGCCGTCCGTACAAACAAGGTAGTAAAGCATTATGGATCCCATGATATCGGTCACCGGCCTGAATAAACATTACGGCAGCCACCAGGTCCTCCACAACATCAACATGACTGTCGTCAAAGGCGAAGTGTTTGGCATTGTCGGCCATTCCGGTGCCGGCAAGTCGACGCTTCTCCGTTGCCTGAACGGCCTCGAGAGCTATCAGGACGGGAGCGTCCGCATCGGCGGCCGGGAGGTTCGCGATCTCGACCAGCCCGGCCTCCTCGCCCTCCGGCGAGGCATGGGGATGATTTTCCAGACCTTCAACCTGATGAACCGAAAGGACGTTTTCGAAAACGTCGCCTTCCCCCTCCGGGTGTGGAAAACGCCGAACCGGGACATCGAGCCGCGCGTCATGGAACTCCTCGACCTCGTCGGCCTGACGGACAAACGGAACGCCCGGGTCCAGAACCTGTCGGGCGGGCAGAAACAACGGGTCGGCATCGCCCGGGCCCTGGCCCTCGGCCCGGAAATCCTTCTCTGTGACGAAGCCACTTCGGCCCTCGACCCGAAGACGACGACGTCCA
>JAJBTL010000355.1 GCA_020860865.1 Planctomycetota bacterium
GCAGGAAATAATCGTGATGACGACGGCCAGCCACGGGTGGACGCCCTTCGTCATGAGGGTGGCCGAGACCATGCAGCTCATGCCGACGACGGAGCCGATGGAGAGGTCGATATTCCCGGTAATGAGGACGTAGGACTGGCTGATGCCGACGAGGAGAATCGGAACGATTTGCCGCGACAGGTTGGCGATGTTCCGGCCCGACAGGAAGAGCGGGTTAATAAACATGAAAACGAGGCAGAGGATGATGAGGCCGATGGTGACGGTCACGACCTGGCCCATGCCGCGAATGGCGATAAACCGTGAGATGAAATTTCGTTCGGAGTGCATGCGTGCCCTTCCTATTTATTCGAAGCAAAATCGCGAGTCACACCGCCGCCGCTGGTCGCCGTTCCGACTTGTTTTCAAAGCGCATCGCCGCTTCGAGGACCTTTTCCTGGGTGGCCTCCGCCGCCATGAACTCGCCGGTGATGCGGCCGTCGCACATGACGAGTATCCGGTCGGCCATGCCGAGAACCTCGGGCATTTCCGACGAGACGAAGAGGATGCCGATGCCGCTTTGTTTCAGCCGGTTCATCAGGGTGTAGATTTCCACTTTGGCGGCGACGTCGATGCCCCGGGTCGGTTCGTCAAAGATGACCACCCGGGACGACCGGGCCAGCCATTTCCCGACTACCACCTTCTGCTGGTTGCCGCCGGAGAGGTTGCCGGCGTCCATTTCCGGACTGGCCAGTTTGACATGGAGGTCGGCGACGGTTTTCGCCACCATATCCCGTTCGCGGCGGCGGTTCACCACGCCGCCCGGTCCCGAGAGGAGGTCGAGGTTCGGGAGGGCGATGTTTTCCCTGATACTGAGTTTGGTGCAGAGTCCATCCTTTTTGCGGTCTTCCGGCGCGAGGACGAGGCCGGCCCGGATGGCGTCCATCGGAGTCGAAATGTCCAGGGTTTTTCCGTCCAGGATTATGTCGCCGCCGTCCCGGGGATCGACGCCGAAGATGGCCCTGGTCGTCTCGGTGCGTCCGGCGCCCATCAGGCCGGCCAGGCCGACGATTTCTCCTTCGTAAAGTTCGAAGGAGACATCCCTGACCATGCGGCCGGCGTTCAGGTCGCGGACTTCGAGAATCTTCTTGCCGCGCGCGGCCGGAACGCGGGGAAACTTGTCCTTGATTTCCCGGCCGACCATGTGGGCGATGATTTCGTCCATGCCGATGTCGGCGAAGCGGGCGCGGGTGATGAACTTGCCGTCCCGCATGATGGTCACCCGGTCGACAATGCTTTGCAGTTCCTCGAGCCGGTGGGAAATGTAGACTATGCCGCAGCCGTCGTCCCTGAGGCGATGGATAATGGCGAAGAGGTCTTCTATTTCCTTGGCGGTGAGGGCGGACGTGGGCTCGTCCATAATAAGGATCTTGGCATTGACCTGGAGGGCCTTGGCGATTTCCACCAGTTGCTGCTTGGAGACAGGCAGGTCGCCGACGATGGTGTTCGGATCGATGTTGATTTTCAGGTGATTGAGAACTTCCCGGGAAAGCCGGTTCATTTCGCGGTTCGACAACACGACGCCGTTGACGAGTTCCCGGCCGAGGAAGATATTTTCGGCAACGCTCAGTTGGGTGCACATGTTCATTTCTTGATGGATCATGGCAACGCCCAATTCGCGGGCGGTGGCCGGATCGATTTCCGCGACCTCCCGGCCGAAGACTTTTATCTCTCCGCCGTCCCGGGAATAGGCGCCGCCGAGAATCTTCATCAACGTCGATTTGCCGGCGCCGTTTTCGCCAAGGAGCGCCATCACCTCGCCGGACCGGAGTTCGAACGACACGTCGTCCAGCGCCCGGACGCCGGGGAAGAATTTGTCAATGTGACGCATTTCCACGATGGGGCTGTCGTTTGTTTCGGTCGCCATTTTCTGGTGCTCCCGGTAGGGGTGGTACACCTCGATTTTAACAATATTCACTACAAGCAGTGACCGGCGCGCCGGCATTCGGACCGAAATGGCGGAGGATGACCATGTCCTCGAACCGGCTTTTGTTGGTGACGCATACGCCGGCCCTGGCCGCTTTTTCCGAGACAAAGTACTCGTCGCCACTCAACTGGTTGTGGCGGAGAAGCTGCGGCGTCTCGGCATCGTCGAATTCGCCAAACGTGCCGTAACCCTGGACGAAAATGCAGCCGTAGGCGGCGTCGTCCCGGATAATGGCCGATTTGCCGGGCGGGACAACCGTTTCCTTGGCGGCGAAATACGGGTTCTTGTAGGTAATCCAGCTTTCCGAATAGTCATCGGTGCCGGTGTCAATGGGCAGTTTCGGGAGGAAATATTTCTTCCGGTAGTGCGGGTCGATGTTCGCCTCCCAGTCCATCATCCCCATGATGGCGTCGATGTCCTGCTTTTCATTGTCAGGGAGGGACGACACCAACTGGTCGCGGCCGAACACTTCCCCTTGGACGACATTCTCGTAGACGGCGCAGACGTCCGAGTTCCATTGCGGCTCGTAAGTGAGGAGGGAACCGGGCGCATGGACGACCCCGGGCGGCGTGTACCAGCCGGTGCCGAGTTCTAGGCGGTAGCCCCGGGACAGTTCGGTAATGCGGTTGTCGCCGGCGTCGTAGGCGAGGGTGCGGCGGCGCACCTCTTCCCGGTCGACGTCCGGGTCGTAGCCGAAATAGGTGACGGGGAACGAACCCGGATGGTTGTTGAGTTGCGGCGGGAAGTAATACGCCTCAGGTTTCCCAAGACGGCCGATTTTGGCCGCATCCTTGTTCGAGAGATGGAGGTGGTGGAAGAGGGGGGCGTCATAGTCGAAAAATTTGCAAAACATCGGCCAGGCGCCGTATTTCTCGTAAAGCTCTTCGCCGATGAGTTCTTCCCCGAGGAATTCCATGGCATCCTTGAAATAGGCGGTGTCCTCGTACTGGTCCGAAAGGGCGATTTTACTCAGGCCTTCATCCTCCGGCGCCAGCGGACCGTTGATGGCGGCGGTGATGGAGCAGAACCAGCGTTCCTTGATGGCGCCGCGGTTGGTCCCGAGAAAGAAATAATCGTCCGGGTGGAGCCGCAGGCGGTGGCCGGGACGGTTGAAGGCGCGGGGGATCCAGTTCGGGACAAGGCGGAGAATGCCGCCTTTTGCTTTGAAGACTTCGCGGATTCTTTCGGAAATGGACATGGACTCTCCTCGTAGGTGATATAATCAAATGCTCCGCTGGCGGATGTCCTCCGGTGCGGTCGGAGCGGTTGCCGGACGACAATGCCTCCCCGGCCCGCCTTGTCCTGGAGAAGGCGGCGAGGCAAGAAGCTGTTTCCTTACCCGTATTATCACCGTATACTTGTTTAAAACCGGCTTCCGTTGAACTGCTTCACCGGATACCACGGTACATCCCGGGAAAGTTCCCAATCGGCCGGGATGTATGTAAGGAGACCGTAACCGTGCCAAGCCGGGGGGGGGGGGGGGGGGGGGGGGGGGGGGGGG
>JAJBTL010000090.1:0-3098 GCA_020860865.1 Planctomycetota bacterium
GAACGAACTCCTGTTCAGCCTCGGCGGCGATTTCCGCGACGACGTTGTCGAAGACCAACTCCATAACGACAACGGCCAGGCCCTTGTTCCGCAGGGTGTCGGCCGGGGGTCGGGGGACGGCGGCGGAGTCGGGCTGTTCTTCCCCTTCGCCAGGACCATCCGGGACAATCCCCGCGCCGCCGAAAACGGCTGGACGACGGAACGGCTCATCGAAACGTTCCCGGAAGCCGCCGCCACCGGCATCATGGACGGCGCGGTCAAGCCGGGGCCGTTCACCCTTGTCTACCGGAGCGCCATGGAGGTGTCCGGCCGGGAGGCGCGGGTCGTCGTCATGTCGTCCGGCCGGATGGTTTCGGACGCCGACATCGGCCGCGGCGCCAATGAAGCCCTCGCCCTCGCCATGGTCCAGTGGCTGGCCGGCCGGGAAGAGACCCGCGACCTCCCGACCCGGACCTGGATAGACCGGCGGCTGTCCCTCACCGGCGCCCAGCTCCGGGGCATTCTCTGGGTGGCGGTGGTCGGCATGCCCCTGGCCTGGCTCCTCGCCGGCATCTCGGCCTGGTGGCTGCGGCGGGACTGATAAACGCCTGAACCATTACCTTTCCCCAATGGACTGAACAATGCCACGACGTCATGTTGCCGGTCGCCATCGCCCTGACGGTCACGTCACTGGCCCTGTCCCGCCGCGATTCCCGGGACTGGCGGGCCAACCGGTCCCGGCGCCTGTTCCCCTTCCCCTGGCAGGACGCGGCATCGGTCCGGATAGACCGTCCCGGCCGCGAAGCCTTGTCCTTTACCCGTACGCCCGGCGGCGAATGGCAGATTCAACTCGGGGACGGCCTCGCCGACAGCCTCGACCCCACCGCCGTCCAGGCCCTCGAGGCCCTCGTCACCATGTCCTGGCGGGAACCGCTCCGGGACCGGGCGGCGCCGGACCCCAACCGCGCCGTCGCCATCACGGCCGGGAACGCCTCCGGCCAGAAGGTCGTCATCCGCCTCGGGGACGCCATGCAAAATCTCCGCGCCGCCACGGTCGACGCGGACGATTCTGTCGTCTACGGCGTCAACCAGGACCTCCTCGCTTTCCTCGACTGGCCCGATTCCCGGTTCCGGAACCTGAACCTCGCCACCGGCCCGAACAACGCGAAACCGGACCGCGTCACCCTCACCCCCGGTGCGGCGCCGGACCTTGCCATCACCATCGAACGAACGGCGGACGGCTGGCGCCAAACCGTCCCCGTGAACTGGCCGGTCGATGAAACGCGCCTCGACCTTCTCCTCCGTTGGATTGACCGCCTCCGTGGCGAGTCCATCGAGGCGGAACAGACCGGCGACCTCGCCTGGTTCGGGTTCACGGACGACTCGCCCCGGGTCGAACTCTCCTACAATACCCCGGGCGGCCCGGTCCGACGCCGCATCGAATTCAGAAAAGCCGTCGGGAACGGCGCCATCTACGCCAGGGACACGGCCCGGAACCCGGTTTTCGCCGTCCCCGGCGACACCCTGGCGGAAATCTCCATGGACGTCGCTCGGGAGCACGCGACCCTCTGGACAAACTTCTACCGCCGCCGGGGCATCAACCTTCTCGGCGCCGCCGTCCCGGAAGCGGTGACGGTGGAGCGGCTCCTGCCGTTCCCGGAAAAACTCGAAATCACCCGGACGGTGGAAGCGGGCGGCGTGTCCTGGATTGGCTTCCTGACCCGTCCGGACCAATCGGAACGGTTCCGCCTCGACCCGCCGGACGCGGACAACGCCATGCGGCCACTGACCGCCCTCTTCACCGGGCTTTCGAACCTCCGGGTCAAAACGTTCCTGGCCGACGTCCCTCCCGGCCCGGACACGGCGAAATGGACCGAGTTCCCGGCCTGGCGCATCTCGTACCGGAACCCGGGAAATCCGGCGCCGGACACGGTTCTCACGTTGTACGCCGCGAACGAAGCCGGTGATCTCCCGTCCGGCAACCCGTTCGTCCACGGCCGGGCCGAGCCGGTGGATCTTCAGTCCCTTCCCGGCCTGCCGGCCCGGGTCGGCATCGCCTTCAGCCTGTCCGATCAGCCGGCGGTGATGGAAACGTACGGGGAACTCAGCTACCTCCTGTGCCTACCGCCGTACCGCTATCGGAGCGCCAGGGTTATCGACCAGGAGCACCGGAGCTGGCACCGCATTGAATTAATACAAGGCGAGGAACGCCGCGTATACACCCGGAAACGGGGCGATCCGAACGAGCAGTGGTGGCGTCACGACCCCGACCCGGAACCGCTGATGGACGACAACAACCTTTTCGTCAGGCTCACCGTCGAACTCTCTCAACTGCGGTCGGACGGATTTGTCGGGGAAGGGAATGGGGATATTGGCGAATTTGGGCTTGACCGCCCGGAGCGTATCGCCATAGTTTATACTTCGCCCGAACAAGGGGACGGGGACGATGATCCGTCGCGGGTGCTGACCCTGGCAATTGGCGACCGGTATGACGACAGCGGCCGGCGATTTGCCCAGCTTGGTACCGGCGGTCCGGTTTTTTTACTCCCCGCCCGCATGGCGGAGGCATTGGGGAGGACATATCACTAGGATTCACCAGGAATCGGCGAATTCCTGGCCAACTCCGGCGGTCGTGAATCGGTTCAACCACGGACATATGTGAGGATGTGCACCACTGTCAACCCGGTGAGACACACGTTTCAGCTTTCAGGAAGATATCATGACAAAAGCGAAATCCGCGAAGAGCGCCGACGAGGCGAAGGTGGACGAGGGGAAAAAGGTGAAGAAAGACGCGACCAAGTCAAGCGTCCGGACGTCGGCCTCGGCCAGAACGAAAGCCGCGTCGTCCAAGGCCGCCCCGGCCAAAAAGCCAGTCAAGGAAAAGGCCGCGAAGGAAGCGGAACCGGTCGAACAGGCTGAAGTGGCGGAAGAACAAGTGGAGAAGGTGGAAAAACCAGTCAAGCGCCGCTCCGGCGACACCGACATCATTCCGGCCCCGACCCCGCCGCCGGCGCCGAGCTTCGGCTCGTCCGGCCTCGGCATCAAGGTCGCGAGCAAGAAACCGGCCCTATCCGTCGCGCCCGGGGTGATGATCCTTGGCCGTCCGGCCCAGGCCAAGC
>JAJBTL010000090.1:3108-3460 GCA_020860865.1 Planctomycetota bacterium
CGTCCGATCGCCGCCTCTCCAAAAAGGAGAAGGAGGACATCAAGGCCACCCTTATCGAGCGCCGGGAACGCCTCCTCGCCGGCATGCGCCGCGAACTGGCGATGCAGAAGGAACGGGCCGAAAGCAAGGTGGCGGACGAAGTCGACAAGGCCACCGACGCCTACGACGAGGACTTGTCGTTCGAAATTGCCGCCGCCAACGATCAGGAACTCAAGGAAATTCAGGTCGCCCTCGAGAAGATCGAGAAAGGCACCTACGGCAAATGCGAGATCTGCGGCTGCGGCATTTCGCCGTTCCGGTTGAAGATTCTCCCGTCCGCCACGACCTGCGTCTCCTGCCGTGGCCAGGAAGA
>JAJBTL010000099.1 GCA_020860865.1 Planctomycetota bacterium
GCTCCGTATTATCGGTATCGATGCCAGGGTATTTTCCTTCGAATCTTCGAGACAAGCTGTTCTCGACCGCCTCCGCCGCGACCTCGATCCCGGCCACACCAGCCGGGCCTGGACCGTTGTGGTGCTGTCCCGGTCCGCCTTTGACGCCAGGGTCGGGGACGGTCGCATCCTCGCCGCCCTCGCGGGCATTCTCGAACGCGGCGGCGTCGACCTCGTCATCGGTCACGGCGACTATTACCTCCGCACCCGGCCGTTCGCCGGCGGCGGCATGGGCCAGACCCGCTACATTACCATCGCGGACACGCCGTCCGTGGCGCCGGCGGCGATTTCTTCACGCGAATATGTCGCGGCCATATCCGGCGTGCCGCATGTCGCCCGGCTCTGGGCCGACGAGGGGACGCTCGAATGGCAGGTGTTCGACCTCGGCGGCAAGCCTGTCGACCTCCTGACCCTGACCTCGGACCGGCCGCACCTCGAGGCGCCACAGCCTATCGAACTGGCGCTCCAGACCGCCTCGTCCGCCTTGCTCCTGCAGCGGGAAATCCTCAAGATGACCCGCCAGGCCGCCCTGGCCGTCCCCGATCCGACCCGGGACGTCCTCCTCTCAATCACTTTCGCCAATCCGACCATGCAGCCGTTTTCCGGCCGGTTCCGCTGGCAGATGCCGCCCGGCGCCGACTGGCGCATCGAACCGATGGACATGCCGTTTACGCTCCAGCCGGGGCAGGGTGCGGCCGCCCGCTTCCTCGTCCGGCCGGGGTCCAACGCGACGCCGCCCATCCTGGTGGCCGAAGCGCCTGACATCGGGTCGTCGTCGGAACCGCTCCTCATCACCAGGCAGAAGACGTATGAAGTGCAGAAGCCGCCGGAACCGATTCGCCTGGACGGCAGGTTCAGGGACAAGCAGTACTGGCGGACGCTACCGGTGCTGACCGGGTTTGAAACGTTCGGCGGCCAGCCGGCTACCAGTCCGACCGAAGCCAGGGTGACGGCGGATCAGAACGGTCTCGTCATCGCCGTGTCGATGGCGGCGCGGAACGTGTCCCAGATTAATCCGCCCGCTTCCGACCCGGATGCGGACCGGGACGGCCGCGTCCTCGACGACGAATCCCTGGAAATTTACCTCGATCCGAACCGGGACGGCCGCGAATACTACCACTTCGCCGTCAACCCGAGAAAAGTCATCCTCGACAGTTCCAGCCGTGGCGGCCTGTCGTACAACCCGTCATGGCGCCGGGTGGTGCGGTTCGGCCGGGTCGGCGGCGTCGAGACGTGGGATGTCGAAGTCCGCATTCCGTGGGAAGCGGTGGGACAACCGGGCATGCCGGCGCCGGGCGCCGAATGGGGCATGCAACTGGTACGCCGCGATCACGCCGGCAACCGGGACGAAGCCACCGCTGTCCAGCGCCGGCGCCGGGGCTACCAGCCGCCACCGCCCGAGATCAGCCAATGGGTGGCGACGGGCGGCGACAACACCCGTCCGGGTCTGTACGGCATTCTCCGCTTTGGCGACCTGTCCGACGCGCCGGAGGCGGGCGATTCGGGCCGCCGGGCGCCGACGCCGGGTGTGCTCATCCGTGGTGGCGGCCAGTTGCCTGGCCGGGTGCCGACGGGCGGCTTCATCCCGCCCCCGGGACCGATTGCCGAACCGCCGGCGCCGGATATGATACCGTAGGCAGGATGTCCGGGGGTAATTGTCGCCCGGGCCGTAACCGTGGGGATGGCAAAACGGGGACGCGCTTCCGGATGCTTCCATCCGTAATTTTTACACCAAAGAAAACCCCCGGTTCATGGCCGGGGGTTTTTGATGTTAAAATGTCATCATCGGGGAAAGACAGTGGAGGAGGTGGCGAAACACGGTCGTGACACTGCTTCGAGTCTTAACTGGCGGCGGAGGTGACCTTTTCGTCAAGCTCCTTGGAGACGCGAATAATGTCGTCTTCAAGTTCGACAAACAGGTCTGTCAGGTATGGGTCGAAATGCGATCCACGACCGTCCAGTATGATACGCATTGCCTCTTCGTGGCTCATCGCCGGCTTGTAGCAACGCTGGTGGGTGAGGGCGTCGTAGACGTCCGCCAGTGCCATGATGCGGGCGGAAATGGGAATTTCCATCTCTTTCTTGCCGGTCGGGTAGCCGCGACCGTTCCACTTTTCGTGGTGGTAGAGGGCGATTTCCTTTCCCATATGGATGAAGTTGTTGCCCGGATGAAGGTTGTCCACGTCGGCGAGAAGGGAATAGCCGGCGGTGGTGTGGGTTTTCATTGTTTCGAATTCTTCATCGGTAAGCTTACCCGGCTTCTGGAGAATGAGGTCAGACACCGCCACCTTGCCGATATCGTGAAGCGGCGCGGCGGTGCGGATGTTGTCCGGAAATTCCGGGGCGGCGGCGGTTCAGCCGGGTTCGGCTTTTCAAGAAGGCGGAGGGCGAGAAGATAGCAGATTTCCCGCACCCGTTCGATATGTTCGCCCGTGTCTTCGTCGCGGGACTCGGCCAGTTTACACATGGCGAAGATGGTGGACAGTTGCGCCGCCGTAATCTGCTTAACCTGTTTGCTGACCCGCTCTTCAAGAAGCGCGTTGTGTTCGGCGAGCTGCTGCTGGAGCTGCATTTCGCGGTCGTGGAGTTTTTTCCGCTCGATGCACGACGCCAGCCTGGCCCGGAGAATCTGGGCCCGGAACGGTTTCTGCATATAATCGGCGGCGCCTTTTCCAATGCAGAAGACGATCTTATCCATGTCCGACAGGGCGGTAACGACGATGACCGGAACGTTCCGAAGCTTTTCCGACTCCTGCATCTTATCAAGCAGTTCCGGCCCGGACATGACCGGCATCATCAGATCGAGGATGACGCAATCCGGCAGTTCCTCTTCCATACTGACCAGGGCTTCGGCGCCGTTTTCGGCTTCTTTCGCGACATAGCCCAACTTCTTGACCTGGTCGCGGATGAGTCGGCGAATAATTGGTGAATCCTCGACAATAAGGACCGTGCCGGAATCGCCGGCCGATGGTTTATCGCTGGTGGTGGTCAGGTCCGGTGTTGTCTCGGCTATGACCTCGGACATTGGTAGATCTCCCATACGGTGGCGAATCACCCGCGAACCGTCAGACAACGATGATGACGGCCGGGGCGCAATTCAATGTAGACACATTGTAACGATAGAAAAACGATCTTCATTTTTTTTTGCAATAAATCCAGGAAAAAACTGGACAGCGACCGCCTGTTCCCGTTTAAACTGAAGCGCGCTGAAAATTCGGCTATTTGATCCCGTACCCTTCATGCGCGCTTCAGGCTTAGGATAAACGATTCCCGAAAGTTAAACTGGCTTTGGTATACAGGTTCTTTACCTCGCCGCGGATGGCGTCGATGGCTTGGCGGCGGGGCGTTTACCCTGGAAGTACTCAGAAGCTGTTCTATAACTTCGGATCGTCGTCGTAGACGAGGAAAAATGGCCGGC
>JAJBTL010000292.1 GCA_020860865.1 Planctomycetota bacterium
CCTACCAGAAACTGGTCGAACTTCTCGAGACCTGCACCGAGGAACACCCGTTCGTTCGGGCCGCCCGCCGCGACCTGGCCGCGAAGGAACTGCTTCTCGCCGATCTCCAGCCGGACGCCCGGGCCAACCGCGAGGCCGAGGCCAGGGCCACCCGCCTCGCCACCCTCTACCTCGAATGGGAAAACGCCATTGCCACGGCGGACAGCCTGGACGACCGGGCCCGGCGCCAGTCCGAAGCGGTGGCCTGCTACCTGGACGACGTCACGGAAATCGAACGGTCCATTTCCCGCTGCCAGATGGAACTGGCTGCCGCCCGGGCCGAACCGGTGCCGATTCTCCGGGTCCCGGTGATGGCCGAGGCGGCTGTCCTGGAACCGCCCCTCAGCGAAAACGCCATTGCCGAACTGCCGCCACTGGCGGAAGCGGATACGGCGTCCGCATCCGCGCCCGAGTCTGAACCGACTCCGACCCCGGAAGCGGAATCAGACATGGTCCCGACCATGGCCGAAACGCCGGCGCTGCGGGTCGGCGGTCCCCGGCTGGTCCTTGGCACGACGCCGGTCCGTATTCCCCTGGAAAAACGGTCGCCGTCGTGGCGGGCGGTGGCTGTCGGCGCGTTGGCCGGGCTCTGCCTCGGCCTTCTCGGCATGGCTTTCCGGGAGTTATTCGCCCGGCGCTTCCGGAACGCCTACGAGGCGCGGCGGCTGGTCGGTCTGCCGGTGCTTCTGAGCCTTCCGGCTTATGACCCTAAATCGCAGCGGAACGCCACCCGGACCATGAAAGGCATGTTGCAACGCACCGCCGCCGGAAGGTTGCAGTTTGTCCCGGTCCCGGTGGAAATTGAAGAACCGGCGCCGCTGGCCCGGCGCGGGGCGATAAAGCCCGGCCGCAAACTGCCGCGCCTCCTTGGCTGGATATGCGGCCTCGTGCTTCTCGGCCTCGCCGGTCTCCTCTACCGCGCCTCGTCCCGGCCCATCCTGCCGCCGGTCTGGCCGTCCGGGCCGGAACTGTCCTTGCCGGCGGTGACGCTCCGCGCCTGGTCGGAAGAAGGGGATCTGTGGGGAGACCAGCCATGACCGCCGACGATGCCTTTGACAAACTGTTAGCCAAAAACGCCCTCAATATCCCGGTGGCGAGGCCGTCCGATCCGGCGCCCGGCGCCGGGGCCGCCGCCGTTCCCCCCGCTCCGGCCGGTCCGTCGGCCGACCTGCCGTCGTCGGAAGGCGGGTCCAAAATCCGGCGCCGCCCGGACGCGGACAGCCCCAGGGCCATGAGGGTGGAAAACGTCTTCGACGGGAGCGAGGACGACATCGACGACTTTATCGATGCCGATGTCGGTCCCTTTGTCGGCCCGGCCGCGCCCAGCACCAGTGGCGACTACCGTCCGCCTGTCCCCGGCGCGGAAGAGGAGAACGGCGTGTTCTCCACCCCGACCGAAACGGATCTGGAAGCGGTGGACTATTTCGACGACATGGACGACGACCCGGACGGCGACGGCGACGGCACTATCGAAATGGCAAGCGCCCGCCGCCGTGGCGCCCGGGTGGTCGGCCGCGATGCGGACAGCCGGGACAATGAGGACGAATTCGCCCTCCCGGACTATGACGAAGAAAATACCGAAAACGATGATTACGATCCGGACGGGAACGACGACGATGACAACGGCTATGACGTCGCGCCCCGGTCGCTGCCGCCGTCGGCGGAAGAGGCCGGCCTGAAGCTGGCGAAGACAGTGCGCCGGTTCAGTTTTCTCCCGTTGTCCGGCATGGACGGGTTCGAAAGTGGCGCCCGCGATCTCGTCGCCAGCCTCAGGTCCCAGAATCCGGAACGGCCGAGCCTCGCCGTCACCGCCGCCCGCCGTGGCGACGGTCAGACCGAAATCGCCATCCGCCTCGGTTTGGCCGCGGCCAAGCGGGTCGATTACCGGGTGCTCCTTGTCGACTTCGATGTCCGCCGGCCGCAGATGGCGGTGCGCCTTGGCGTCACGGCGAAATATTTCACCCTGACGGACGTCCTCCGTGGCGCCTGCCGCCTCGGCGAAGCCCTGACCTACAGCGAAGAGGATAACCTCTATATACTGCCCGCCCGGCCCACCGACCGGCCGGGGGACGAGGTGTTGGACGACCGCCAGGTGGCGTCGTTTTTCCGCCAGGCCCACGCGGTGTTCGACTTCACCATCCTGGTCTGCGGTTCCCTCGGCCACCCGGATCCGGTGATTGTCTGCCGCCACGCCGCCGCCGCCCTGGCCGGGTTTTGCGGGTTCAGCCGGGTCGGCGCCATCAAGGACGCCGCCGATACCCTGACCGAGGCCGGCGTCAAAGTGGCCGGCATGTTGTTGACGGGAGCGTGACGGGATGATCTACACGAATTACTGGGGACTCGGCTTCCATCCCTTCGGGAACGACAACCGGCCGGAGACGTTTGTCCCGACCCGAACGGCCGCCCTTGTCATCGCGAAACTCCGCTACTCCCTCGGCATGGGCATGGGGACGTCGGCCCTGTTCGGCGAGGCCGGGGTCGGGAAAACCCGTGTCGCCCGGATTCTCCAGGCCGAATTCACCGCCGCCCGTTGGCGCACCGCGTATATTCCGAACACCCTCGGCGGCGCCCGGGACATCCTTGCCGCCCTCGATCCGGAAGCGGCCGCCCTGGTGCCGGCCGGCACGTCCGGCCTGGGCGAACTCGAACGCTACCTCCGGGATCGGGCGCGGGAGAACCAGCCCGTCCTCATTATCGTCGACGATGTCCAGGCCTCACGCGGCGTCGAATTTTTGGAAACGCTCCGCACCCTCCAGAACATCGACCACGACGGGGTCAAGGCCCTGTCCATCCTCCTCCTTGGGCAAGCGGCGATGGACCGGCGGCTCGAACAGGCCAGCCATTTCAACAGCCAACTGCTGGTCCGCGCCGTCCTCGATCCGATGACGGACGAGGAAGCGCGGCTGTACATCCTGGCCCGCCTCAAGGCGGCGGGAAGTCGTCAGGGAATTTTTACCAAACAGGCGGCGGAACGGGTGGTGAAGTTTTCCAAGGGAATACCCCGGCAGATCAACCGTCTCTGCGAGTTGAGCCTGGTCATCGCCTATGGTCTGGAAGAGGGACGGGTCAGTCCGGAGATTGTCGAGATGGCGGCGGCGGATCTTGATCTGTTGCCGGCCGGTGAGGCGTCGTTTTTCCGCTGGCCGCATCCGGCGCCGGTGGCGGAAGAGGAACCGGTTGAAAACGCAAGAGACGGACGAGGAGGACATCCTCGCCACGTTAACAGCCGAACCGGCAGGGAAGTAGAGAAGGGTTATTTTCCGAGGGTCAGGCGCAGGGCCAGGATCTGCGGCAGACCGGCTTCAAGGATCTTCCGGGCCGCCGTTTCAATGTCGTATTCCACCCGCAACAACTCAACCAGCGAAGCTTCGTCGTCATAAATCACAAAACACGAACGCGGGTCTTCGT
>JAJBTL010000043.1:0-24541 GCA_020860865.1 Planctomycetota bacterium
GCCTCTTTTTCCTCGTCTGACACGACGATACACAATTTAATAACACGCTCTAAGAGGCATCGGGCCGGATCCGGTCGGGCCGCCGAAAAAGGAAAACGTTCTGTGAAAGTTCCGTCGTTCATCCACGCAACCATAGCGGCGCCGGGGAAGATACTCCGCGTCGCCGCCGCCGTGCTGTGCATCGTCTGTTTCGCATCTGTCGGCCGGGCGGCGGAGACGGCATTCGCGCCGCTCCTCGTCGCCGGGCCGGACGGCGACATCGCCGGCGGCTACCAACTGACCGGCGGCGACGGCGGCGAATTCGAACTCCTCACCCTCGACCCGGACAGCCGCCAGGCCTTTAGCCTCGGCCGCTTCAACGGGCTCCTGGCCGGCGTTGCCGTTCGCGGCCGGGGCGACTACCTGGCAGTGACGCGGGACGGCGCGCTCGGCGCCTACGGTGACAGTCCGGAAAGCCTGGCGCTGCCGGACAGCCGCTGGACCATGCGGGCGCTCGTCGTGCGGAACGGCGAACCGGTCGTTCTCCACCAGGACGCGGACGGCCTTGTCCTCGCCGTGCCGGACGGGGAACAGTCGTGGAAAATTCTCCCGGGAGCGATTCGCCAACAGGCGACAGTGGCGAACGCGGTTCTCCTCGACCACGACGGCCGCCTCCACCTGTTCTGGAACAACCATTCAGACGACCTTTCGGAAGGCGTCATTCGCCAGGCCGTCTACCGTGACAGCGGCTGGATACTCCGGACGCCCATCGCCGTCGGCGAGGCCGCCTCGTTCGCGGTGGTGCCGGACGCGACCGGGCTGCGCCTTGCCGCCCTCGTTCCCGATCCGCTCGGGTTCGGTCCGCCGGCGGTGAAGTCGTACCGTATCGTTGGGGACGAATGGCTGGACACGCTACTTCCGGAAGCGGTGTCTCGGCTGGTGGAGGAGTCGTTCGCCTTCGCCGCCACCACCGGCACCGGCGGGACGGTATGGCTGGCGACCGGCCCGACCGGTGCGGAAATCATGTGGCCGGACGGCAACCGGACCGCCATCAGGTCGACGCCGGATCGGCTGAGCCAATGGCCGGGCTGGGCCAGCGTCATCACCCTGGCCGCCCTCGCCATCCTCGTCGCCATGTACTGCCGGCGGTCGCGGCTATTGTCCCGGGCGCTTCCCGGCCGGCCGGTGGACTTTATCAGCCGGGGCGCGGCGCTTCTCGCCGACTGGCTCGTTGTCTCGTTCGCCCTCGTGCCGTATCACATTGCCAACGGGGACATTTACATCCTGTCGTCCTTGATGCTCAGTGGCGACGTTATGGGAATTTTCTGGGTCAACCTCGCCGCCCTTGCCGCCTATACCGCCGTCGGCGAGGGGCTGTTCGGGAAGACGCCCGGGAAGCACTTCGCCCGTATCCGGGTGCGGAGCGCCGGCGGCGGCCCGGCCACTTTCGCCCAGGCGGTGATGCGGAACGGGCTCCGCATTGTCGACATGTTCCCGTTGCCGATAGCGTTCCCCGGGATTGTCGGCCTTGTCGCGTCGTTCCTCAATCCCCGCCGCCAGCGTATCGGCGACATGCTGGCCGGGACGGTTGTCCGGCGGCACCTGCCGTTGGCGGAACGGAATTTCCTCCTCGCCAGTGCCAGCCCGCGCCGGGAGGAACTCCTCGCCGCCCTCGGCCAACCGATTCGGATATTGACGCCGGGCGTGGACGAGGACGAAATAATGGACGACGCCGACCTGGACAAGCCGGCCGATCTCGTCATGCTCCTCGCCCAGGAAAAGGCGCGGTCGGTCCTTCCCGGCATTGCCGATCGGGAAATCGTCGTCGCCGCCGACACGGTGGTCGTGCTTGAAGGCAATATCCTGACGAAGCCGGACGACCGGGAGGACGCCATCGACATGTTGTCCCGCCTGTCCGGGCGGTCCCACAAGGTCTATTCCGGCGTGGCGATTTTCGACCCGACGACCGGCCAGGGTTTAAGCGATTTCGACGTCACCGAGGTCGAGTTCCACCAACTGTCCGACGCCGACATCGCCGCCTATGTCGATACCGGCGATCCGATGGACAAGGCCGGCGCCTACGGCATCCAGAACAGCCAAGTTGTCAAACAGATCAGGGGCAGCCTGTCGAACGTCGCCGGCCTTCCCATGGAAAAACTGCAAAAGATATTGGGACTTCTCGACTCGTAGCGGTATACTTTTCTTCGGACAAGCCGTTCCCGCCACCGGCTGATACCCGGGCTGTCGTGAACTCCGAGCGTTTACATCCCTACGCGCGCTCGCGGCGAAACCGGGTCTGGAGGAAAATGCCATGCGCTGTCGCGTTTCCGCGCTCAGTTCCATCGCTCTCGCGTTCCGTTCCGTTCTCACGTTCCGTCCTGTCGTTCCGGCGATATTTTTCCTGGTCGCCGTCGCCATCCAGCCGACCGCAACCGCCCGGGAGAGCGGTCCCGAAACGGTCCGGGTCGGCGTCTGCCTGTCCATGACCGGCGAGTTCGGCCAATACGGTCCGTTGAACTATGCCGGGATTCAGTTGTTCGCCGACAACTGGAACCGCCGGGCCGGGCCGGAAAGCTTCCGCCTTGAACTCATCCTCCGGGACGACAAGAGCGATCCCGTCGCCGCCGCCGCCATTGTCGACGAATTCGCCGACATGGGGGATGTCCCGGTCATCATCGGGCCGGTAACGTCGGCCAGCATGTTGAAGATGATTCCCCGGGCCCGGGAACGCCGTATCCCACTCGTTTCGCCCGCCGCCACCAAACCCGCCATCGTCAACTACGACGACTGGGCCTTTCGCGTTCAGCCGGGAGAGGATTACCAGGGCCAGGTCCTGGCCCGGTTTTTCCGGGGCGGGCTGGCCGCCGAGACCGCCGCCGCCCTCGTGAACACCCGCTACGAATACGGCATCGGCCTGGCCGGGAGCTTCCAGTACGAGTTCGAGAAACGGAACGGCGCCGTCCTGGTGATTGAAGACATCAACTGGGACTTCGAATCGGGCGAGTTTAACTTTTCCGATATTATCGACCGGATGCGGGCGGCGAATCCGGAGGTGGTGCTCCTGTCCGGCTTCGCCGACGAAGCCATCGCCTTTATCCAGCAGGCGTCAGAGAAGGGCTGGCAGCCCGTTTTCTGCGGCGGCGATTCGTGGCTCAATCCGCAGGTCCTGCAGGAGGCCGGGCTGGACGATTCGTACTATATCGGCAGCGCCGACCTCTATGCGAACAACGCCGAGGCGCGGCGTTTTATCCAGCTCCTCGACCGGTCTGACGATCCGAATCTCCAGACCTTTTCCGTCTTCGGTTACGACGCGATGATGGTGGTGGCATGGGCGCTCCGGGACGGCGCCCGGACCAGCGCCGCCATCCGGGACTACCTGTACGCCCTGGAGGATTTTCCGATGGTGTCCGGGACCATTAGCTGCTCCCGGGAGTCCGGGCTCGAGAAGACCCTGTACATTTACCGGATCAGCCGGGTCGGCGATGATTTTTATTCCGAACTGGTGGCGGTTATGGAACCGGAGAAAACCGCGCCGGCAAGCCGGTAACGCGGCTGCTGGCAGGCCGGACGCGGGTTGCAAAAAAAAATGATTCTATCGGGTGGGGGTGATCCCGGGTCCTGACGCGCTGGACCCATTGTCACGACGGGAAGTACCGATGGAAATGTTCACGAGTTCAAACATCCTCACCGGCTGCGATTCGGAGGGGGCGGCGGATGCCATTCGCCGGGTCGGCGGCATGCTGGCCGGGTTCGGTTATGTCAGGGACAACTATGTAAAAGGCCTCCTGGAGCGGGGCGCGGCCGGGGGCGTGGTGCGGACCGGCGGCGCCGTCCCTTCGGCGCCCCATTACTACGACCAGTACATCGCCGCGCCCGGCATGGTGATGGCGACCTATCCGGAAGGGGTGCCGTGGAACGGCGCCGACGTCCATGTCGTGGTCGGCGTGGCGGGGACCGGGGAGATTCTCGGGCAGTTGACGAAATGCGCGCTTGGGGCGTTTTCGGACGGCGAGGCGGTCCGGGCGGCGGTGGCGGCGGGGGACGCCGAGGCGTTGTTTGCCGCGTTTTCGTCGGGGAAGGGAGCGACGGCGTAGCGTTTCGCCGTGTCGTATCTCTCGAATTTTTCTGAACGTTAAAAGCGGCGGCCGCGAATCCTTCGAGAGATTCGCGGCCGCTTTTTTTATACGGGAGTGTCGCGGCATTCAGGCGAGGAGGTTTTTCGCCGCCTCGGAGAGGGCGGATTCGACATCGCCTTCGGCCTTGTCGTACACTTCCAGGAAGTAGGAGCCGACCGCCGCCGCGTCGGCGTGGCCGGCGAGGAGGTGCATCATTTCGGCGCTGCGGACGCCGAAGCCGGCGATGATTTTTGCGCCGAGGGCTTTGACTTTTTCCAGGTAGGCGATGGTGGCGTCGTCCAAATGGGTGGCGCTTCCGGTGATGCCGAGGCGGAGGGCGGTGTAGATGTACTCCGGCTGGAGGGCGCGGAGGATGTCCAGGCGGGCATCGGAAATGCCCGGGGAAATTACCGGGACGATGGCGAGGCCGCGCTTTTTCCCTTCGTCGAACAAGCCTTCCGAGTAATCCGGCGGCAGGTCCGGGATGATGAGGCCGGTAACGCCGGCGTCTTTGGCCTGGTCGCAGAACGCCCCGGCGCCACGGGCGAAGACGAGGCTCCCGTAGGTCATGATGAACAGGGGAACGTCGTAGTCCCGCGAGAGTTCCTTCATGAAGGCGAAGCCGTCCGCCACCCTGAAGCCGTTGTCCAGGGCGGCCTGGCTGGCTTTTTCAATAAGCGGGCCGTCCGAGGACGGGTCGGAGAAGGGGAACTGGACTTCGAGATAGTGGGCGCCGCCACGGACGAGGCCACGGGCGATTTTCCGCGCCGTGTCGACGTTGGGGAAACCGGCTATCATGTGCGCCATCAGTTTCGTTGGTGTGGTGGTCATGTATGTCATCCATTCAATGAGTGGTTGATGAATTGTTCGCGTGATCGTCCCGACGACAGGTCGCCGGTTCAGGTCGCAATTTCATTTTTCAGATAGTCGATCCAGCGGTCGCGGTCGAGGGCCTTGGCGGTGATGAAGAGGTCCTTGTCGCCACGGCCGGACATGTTGACGACGATGGCCTGGTCTTTCCGGAGGGTCGGCGCGACGCGCATGGCGGCCGCTCCGGCGTGGGCCGACTCGAGGGCGAACATGACGCCTTCCTGGCGGGCGAAAAATTTCAGGGCTTCGAGCGTTTCCTCGTCCGAGGCGGCGGTGAATTCAATCCTGCCGCATTCGCCGAGGGCGGCGAGTTGCGGGCCGATGCCCGGGTAATCAAGGCCGGCCGAGATGGAATGGGTCGGCAGGACCTGGCCGTCGTCGTCCATGAGGAAGCGGCTCTTGTAGCCGTGGGCGATACCGGGGCGGGAGACGCCGCCGGTCATGCGGACAGCGTTGTCGCCGGGGCCGGGGCCGCGTCCGCCGGCTTCGACGCCGATAAGGCGCGGCGCCGGCTTGTCCAGGAACGGTTCGAAGAATCCTATGGAATTCGATCCGCCGCCGACGCAGGCGATCATGGCGGCGATTTCTTCGCCCGCTTCCGCCATCTGCGCTACCGTTTCCCGGCCGACGATGGACTGGAAGATGCGGGCGATTTCCGGGAACGGCGAGGGCCCGAGAGCGGAGCCGATAAGGTAGTGCGTGTCCGGATAGGTCGCCGACCAGTCGCGGAGGGCGGCGTTGATGGCGTCTTTCAGGGTCATGGTGCCGGAGTGGACGGGGATGACGCGGGTGCCCATCATCTCCATGGCGAAGACGTTCGGGCGCTGGCGGCGGACGTCGAGGTCGCCCATGTAGACGCGGCAGTCGAGGCCGAGTTTGGCGCAGGCGGCGGCGGAGGCGAGGCCGTGCTGGCCGGCGCCTGTTTCGGCGATGATGTGGGTCTTGCCCATGCGTTTGGCGAGCAGGGCCTGGCCGATGGCGTTATTTATCTTGTGGGCGCCGGTGTGGGCGAGACCTTCCATCTTGATGTAGATGCGGGCGCCGCCGAGGGCGCGGGTGGCGTTTTCGGCGAAGAGAAGCGGCGTCGGCCGGCCGACCCAGGTTTTCTGGACCCGGGCGAGTTCGGCCTGGAAGGCCGGATCGGCGATGGCGGTGCGGAACTCGCGGTCCAGGTTGTCGAGAGCGGGACGGAGCGTCTCGCCGACGTAACGGCCGCCGAAGTTCCCGAAGAAGTCGTTTCGTTTGTCAGTCGTGTCGGCGTGTGCGGGTGCTGTCATGATGATGTCCTTGGTTTTTAAAATATGAATCGCATTGATATATGTATTACGACAAGTCCGCCAGTTCGGCGAACAGGGCTCGGAGGCGTTCCGGGCTTTTCCGTCCCGGCCGGTCTTCGACGCCGCTGGCGAGGTCGATAAGTTCCGGCCGCCTTGCCCTGACAATGCCCCTGACGTTGTCCGGCGTGATGCCGCCCGCGAGCCAGAGCGGCCGTTTCCACGATTTCATACTGGACGGCCTGACCGCCTTTCCGGAGCCGCCCGGCACTTCGGCGGCTGCGTCCAGGAGGACGCGGGGGCAGCGGAACAGATCGGCTTCCCGGATGAACTCGGTGGAGGTCGGCCGGAGCGCCTTGAAATGCGTCGGGTAAAGGCGGGCGCAGTCGTCGGGCGTTTCGGCGCCGTGGAACTGGACAGCGTCGGCGAGGCCTTCCGCCAGGGCGGCCCTGGCCACCTCCGGGAGATCCGGCGCGCCGGCGTCGTTGACGACGACCAGTACTTTCGGAAGCGGAATGTCCCGGACGGCCCGGAGGACATCGAGGTCGGCGCGGCGCGGCGACTTTTCGTACAGGACGAACCCGAGGATGTCGGCGCCGAGGCTGGCGGCGAGTTGGGCGTCGTCCCGGTGGGCGATGCCGCAGATTTTTACGAGAGGCGTTCCGTTCCGTTTGGCCAGGCGGCCGCCGATGTCCCGCCAGAACCGGGACGGCGCCGCCGACCGCATGGCGGAGAGGAGCCCGCCGGCCAGGGCCGGATCCCGGACCACCCATTCGCCGACGAGAACGCCCGAGAAGCCGGCGGCGACGGCGAAGGCGGCGTGGTCCGGATGGCTGACTCCGGACTCGTAGACGAGGCGGCAGGGCCAGTCGATATCCGCCGCCACCATGAGAGGGAGGAGCGGGTCGACGGAGAACGTCGTCAGGTCGCGGCTGTTGATGCCGACCAGTTCCGGCCTGAACGTCCGGGCCTTAGCGATATCCTCGGCGTCGTGGACTTCGACGAGGGCGGCCAGGCCGAGTTCCCGGGCCCGGGCGTGCATGGCACCGAGCGTCTCGGCGTCGAGGATACCGGCGATGAGGAGGACGGCGTCGGCTCCGGCCCGGTAGGCGACGTCGATGTCTTCCGTGTCCAGGAGGAAATCTTTCCGGAGGACGGCGGCATCGGGGAACGTTTGTTTGACCTGGATGAGATCCCGGATGTGTCCGGCAAAGCCTTCGGGTTCAGTCAGGACGGAAAAGTTCCGGGCGCCGGCGTTGTAATAGATCGCCGCCTGGTCGCGGGCGTCGAGGCCGGGGGCGATATCGCCCTTGGACGGCGACCGGCGTTTCACCTCGCAGATGAGGCCGTTACTGCCCAGGAACGGAACCAGCGGCGCCTGGCGCGTGGCCGGGACCGGCGCGCCTTCCTCGTGGCCAAGTTCGGCCAGGCGCTGGCGGCGCTTGTGGACAATGTCGTCGCGGATGTTGCGTGCCATGAGTACTGCCTCCTCTTACCCTGCCATAAGTGCTTTGGCGGTTTTGATGATTTCCTCGAGCTTGTGTTTGACCCGTCCGTCCTTGAAGGCGGCGATGACCTGAAGGCGGCCGTCGGCGATGGAGTCGACCTTGCCGGCGAGGAACAGGCCGGCCCCGGCGTTCAGGGAGACGGCGTCCAGGAGGCCGCCTTCGATTTCGCCGTCCATAAGCTTCCGGGCGATGGCGGCGTTTTCCTCGGCCGTGCCGCCGGCCAGCGCTTCCTGGCCGGACAGGGGAATGCCGGCCTCGGTCGGGTCGAAGACGAATTCCTGTTCCTCCTGGCCGACGCCGCCGATAATGTAGCGGGTCGGGGCGGCACAGGAGAATTCGTCCAGGCCGTCTTCCGAGCAAATGGTCATGACCCGTTTCACGCCGAGGATGGCCGCCGCCCGGGCGATGGGCCGGAGGAGGGACGGCTCCGGCACGCCTAGGACCTGGTACTCAGCCCGGGCCGGGCTTGAGAGCGGACCCAACAGGTTCATCATGGTCCGGACCGCCAGTTCCCGGCGGGCGACGACGGCGTGTTTCATCGCACTATGGTACAGGGGAGCGAAGAGAAACGCGAAGCCGGTTTTTTCCAAAAGTTCTTCCGACTTCTTCGGGGGCAGCATGAGGGGATAACCGAGTTCGGCGTAGAAGTCGGCGGAGCCGCAGAACGAACTGACCGCCCGGCCGCCGTGCTTGGCCATCGGTTGGCCAAGCGCCGCCGTCGCCACCGCCGCCATGGAGGACAGGTTGAACGAACCCTTGTTGTCGCCGCCGATGCCGACAATGTCGAGGACCGGCACGTTGGCCTGGAACGGGACGCGCTTATCGACGAGGACGGAGGCGCAGCCGGCGATTTCCTCGGCGGTGATGCCTTTCGCCTCGAGGGCGCAGAGATAACCGGCCAATTGGGCGTCGGTGATGTTCCCTTCGGCGACTTCAAGCATGAAGGCCCGGGCCGTCTCCGTGTCCAGGTCCTCGCCCCGGAGAAGGCGGGTGAGGATGGCGCGGGTCGGGAACGGTTCCCGGCGGTAATTGACAAAGTTCTCGAGGACGCGGCGGCCGGATTCGGAGCCGATGGATTCCGGGTGGAACTGGACGCCTTCGACCGGATGGTCCTTGTGGCGGACAGCCATGACGTCGCCGTCCAGGCGGCTCCAGGCGCTGGCCTCGAGGCAGTCCGGGAGGTCCGGATCGGCGACGAGGGAATGGTAGCGCATGAACGAGGACGGCGAGGCGATGTTCCGGAAGACGCCACGGCCGTCCGAGAGCATCTCGTCCGTCTTCCCGTGCATGATGCGTTTCCCCCGGCGGATGCGGCCGCCGTAGGCGGCGACCAGTTGCTCGTGGCCAAGACAGACGCCAAGGATGGGAACGCGGCCGGTAAAGCGGCGGATCGTCTCGAGGCTGTCCGGATACTCGTCCGGGCCGCCGGGGCCGGGGGACATGACGAGGCCGTCTATGGGCAGTTTTTCCAGATCGTCCTGGGTATAGGTTCCGGCCCGGATGCATTTGACTTCCGTCGGGGTCGTTTCCCTGAGCATCTGGACGAGGTTGTGGGTGAAGGAGTCAAAGTGATCGATAACCACGTACATGATTATTTCCTTTCCAGATTCAGGGCCGAGAGGAGGGCCGCCAGTTTTTGATTCGTTTCTTCGAGTTCGCGTTCGGGCACCGAGTCGTAGACGATGCCGGCGCCGGCCTGGAGGTAGAGGCGGTTCCCTTTCTGGAGGCCGCAGCGGATGGCGATGCAGGTGTTGAACTCGCCGTCCGGCTCTATGTAGCCGACGATGCCGGAGTAGAAACGGCGGGGCTTTTTCTCGAGGCGGTCGAGCGTTTCCATGGCTCGGATTTTCGGCGCACCGGAGACGGTGCCGGCCGGGAAGGAACAGCGAATCGCCTCGAGGCTCGAGATGTTTTCGTCCAGTTCCGCTTCGACTTCGGACGAGATGTGCATGACGTGGGAATAGTGTTCGACCCGGAGCTGGTGGACGACCTTGACCGTACCAGTCTTCGCGACGCGGCCGAGATCGTTACGGGCCAGGTCGACAAGCATCATGTGTTCCGCCACTTCCTTTTCGTCGGCGAGGAGTTCCTTTTCCCGGCGGGCGTTTTCTTCCGGGTCCTGCGACCGGGGCCGGGTGCCGGCAAGGGGGCGGATAACCAGCTTGTTTTCCTTGAGTTTGATGTGGACTTCCGGGGAGGCGCCGAAAAGCTGGAAGTCGCCGAAATCGATGTGGAACATGTAGAGGCTGGGGTTGATGGAGCGGAGGCGGCGGTAGCTGTCGAAGGAGGATTGGGTCGTTTCTATTTCAAGGCGGCGGGAAAGGACGGCCTGGATGAGGCTGCCGGCCTCGATGTCTTCCCGGATCTTCCGGACGCCGTCCAGATAGTCCTGTTCGCCTTGCGGGTCGGAGACGACGCGGCTGGAAGTCGGGGTTGATTCGGGTTCGACCATGTAGTTGAAGTCGAGGTCGCGGATGCGTTTTTCAACCGCGTCCAACGCCTCGTTCAGGTCGACCTCGTGTTCGTCGTAGTTGACGCCGTGGAGGTAGATGACGTCGGCGTGGTGGTCGTAGATAAGATAGACGTGGCCGTAAAGGAAGACGGCGTCGTCGATGCCGATGTCGTCCGGTTTTTGGGTCAGCTTGATGTCGTCGCAGCGGGCGGCGAATTCGTAGCCGACAAAGCCAAAACCGCCGCAGGGGTAGGGGAAGTCCTGGTGGAGAGCCGGGTGCTGGTTGGCGAAGTAGGCGGCGGCGTCGAGGATGTCCCGGGCCGGGAAGGAATCGAACTTCCGGGACTCGCCTTCCGCCGTCTCGAAGAGGATGTCGTCGCCGCGTTGGATAAGGCGGAACGCTTCGTCGAGGACGAGAAGGGAGTAGCGGGTGCGGCCGGCCAGGAAGCTGGACGATTCGAACAGGATTTTGGCATGGAGCTTCCGCGCCAGGGCGAAAGGGGTGAATCGCTCGCCCGGGAGCATGCGGATGACGCCGTCGGTTCTGATTGCTGGCATGGTGTCTGGTCCTCGCGCTTGTGGTTGATAATAAGTGGTTCACTTTTGATGATTCATATTTTCGAAAATGCAAATTTGCCGATGCCGGTGAGGAATCACTCCGGCGAAACGAAAAAAAGGGACAGCCTTCCGGCTGTCCCTGAACGTTCGAGCAAGTTGTTTTTCGCGTGGCCTCGGGTACCGCGTGGGCCTTGCCTCAAACAATGTCGACGGGAACAGCCGGCGGAGTCACCCGCCACCAGCTGCCCAGCCACCAGTTGCCAATCGCGTTCGCGACCGTCCGCCCGGAGGCGTCGGCGACGAAGTGGATGCGGTTGGAAGCGGTGTGGCGCATGGTTTTTTCTGTTTCCGTCTGAGTTTGGTTTCGGATTTTTATGATGCGAATCCGGTCAGCCGTATGAACCGACCGGATGATGATAATGGAATCGTCGGCGGTTTACAACTTTTTTTTGCAAATAAAAACGTGAAAGCGCTACCAGCCTTTAATCGGTTCGTTGCCGTAGGGTCCGGTACCGGTCCATTCTCCGAGGGCGCGCCCGCCCTGCGGAAAGACGTATGGATCGGGACTGGCGGCCGGTGGTGCCGGCGGCCTACCGCCTCCCGAGAGGAGTCCGCCACGGCGGCGGCTCCGGCCGGACGGGGCGGAGCGGCGGCCGCTGTAGCTGTCCGGGTCGGCCTGCGGAGCGTAGAACGAATAACCGTCCGTCACCGGCGGGCGGTTCATGTGGGCCGGGAAGTTGATTTCATTCACGGACGTTCCGGGACCGTTGTTTCAGCCGCCGGTGCCGGTGCTGTCCGAATAGCCGACGCAGGCGGCGATGTCGTCGTCGCCGCTGTCGAGTTGGGCCGGGAGGCTGAAGAGGGAACGGCCGTCGTCGCGGCCGGGGTTCAGTTCGTTCCCGGAGTAGGACAGGGAGTCGGCCGGGCCGCTGTGCCGGTTGATCCGTTGGGCCTGCATGAGGTCGAGGATGCCGGCGCGTTCCCGGGCGTCGAGTTGTTCGAGGTAGCCACGGGCCCAATTTTGCCACGTATTGAGGGCGACCCATTGGTCGGTGTTTTTCTCGAGGCGGCGGCGTTCTTCGTCCTTGAACTTCTTTGACGACCACTTGACCAGGTCGTGGTTCGGCTTCGGGATGTGGAGCTTCAGGATCTTTTCCCAATAGGCCCGGGCACCGTCCCGGTCGAGATTGACGTAATAGCAGACTTCGCCGAGGCGGTAGAAGCTGGCGGCCTGTTCGGCGAGGCGCCATTCAGCCGCCGTCCGCTCGAGGGCGCGGCCGTACCAGGCGACGGCCTGATCGATGAGCGCCTTCGCTTCCATCCGCTCGTCCGTGTCCCTGGCGCGGGTGAGGAGATCCATCCCTTGGGCATGGTACGTTTCGCCGAGGAGGTGGAGGAGATCGATGCGTTCCGGCGCGATGTCCCGGGTCTGTTCGACAATGTCCCGGGCCGTTTCGTAGGCGCCGAGTTCGTTGTAGGCGAGGGCGAGATCGGCCCAGGCGTTGACGAAATCCGGGTCGTACTTGACTGACAGCCAGTAGTACTGAAGCGCTTCGGCCGGTTTGTTCTGGCGCATTTGGTTGAGGGCCATGAGGTAGTAGAGCCAGGACCGGTTCGGATCGCGGAAGCGGTCTTCGACAATCGTTTCGACAACCGGGTCCTCAATAACCGTCACCGTGTCGGGCGGCGGAATAACCTTCGGCGGCAGTTCGCGTTCCACCGGTGGCGGCTCAACCGGAGGCGGCTCGACCGGCGGCGGCAGGACGGCGACAGGGCGGTCCTCTTCAAGGAGGCGGAGATCGCGGCCGACATTGCCGGCCAGGTCGCGGGCGGCAAGGCGGAGGACAACCGGTCCCGACAGGCTCTCCGGAATTTCCCATACCTTTTCACCGCTGGCCGGAAGATCGGCGATGGCGGTGTTCCAGCTTCGGCCGCCGTCGGTGGAGTAACCAAGCGCGGCGGGAAGATCGGGGAGGTTGTCGTCGAAGACGGACCAGGCGAGGGAAACGACTTCGCCGGGGAGGTAGGTGTCGCCTTCGGCCGGTGACAGGAGTTCCGCCGTCGGCGCCACGGTGTCGACGACGACGACAGCCTGCGGCGGATCGTCCGTTGCGGGCGGATTGACGACGGCGCCATTCACCACCGGGCGGCTGGTGTATTCATAGACGCCGTCCGCGTCGACGTCGACTTCCCGGGTGAAGCGGACATCGCCGTTCGGCAGTTTTATCCGGCGGCATTCGCCCAGTTCATGCCAGTCGTCGTCCGGCCCGGCCCGTGCGTAGAGGACGGCGCTGTCGGCGTCCCGCGATTCCCGGTCCACCGGGGCGACGGCGACATCATAGGCGCGGCTGCCGACGTGGATGCGGGCGTCGCCGGCCGAGGCGGTGGCGGCAAGGAGGACGGCGCATGCCAGGAAGGCGGCGGCGAGTACAGGGTGTTTGAACATTCCGGGCCTTTTTAATCTGTTTTCATCGAAGGAACGGCGGTTTTTTAATTGACCGTCCCAACCAGTTCCGTCCGGACGCGCTCTTCGGGCGGGACCGGACCTTATATGTATTATCGACCAGACCCGGTGGCGGGCTGTGGCAATGCCCGGGGAATTCCGGACGCGGTTGGCTGGCGTCCGGGAAAAGTGCTTGAGGGCAGGGCGGTTTCCGATAAAATAGCATGTTCGACCGGCATCCGCATGGACGCCGGCGTTTTTTATTGTCGTGAATGTGTTTCCTAGTTCACACTGGAAGAGAAGGTCTCAGCCATGTTTTACCTTGGCATAGATATCGGCAGCCTGTGTGTCGGCGCGGTGCTTATCGACGACAACCAGGCGGTGCAGAAAAAAGAGTATCAGCGCCACCAGGGCGATCCGGTCGCCACGGTGAAGCGCATTCTGAACGACTTCCCGCTGGACCGCGTCATGAACGTCGTCCGCACCGGTTCGGGCGGCGGCGGCATCGACATGATTGGCGGCGACTATATCGACGCGGTCGTATCCGGGGTCGACGGCGTCAAGGTGCTCGTGCCGGATGCCAGGAACATCATCCAAATCGGCGGCGGATCGTTTTCCCTGGCCCGCCTCGCCGAGGACGGAAGTTATCAGCGGAGCGCCATCAACAGCGCCTGCGCCTCCGGGACCGGGGCGTTCCTCGACCAGCAGTCCCTCCGCCTCCAGGTCGAACCGACCGAACTGGCGACCCGGGCGATGAACTATGACAAACGGCCGCCCGCCGTCGCCACCCGCTGCGCCGTCTTCGCCAAGTCCGACATGATTCACCTCCAGCAGGAAGGCTTCACCGTCGACGCCATCGCCGCCGGCCTCTGCGTCGGCCTCGGCAATTCCACCGTCGACGGCCTCCTTGGCGGCCGGGCGCTCGAGGGGAAAACGGCGGTTATCGGCGGCGTCGCCATCAATTCCGTCGTGGCCGGATCGGTCCGGGAAAAGCTTGGCGTGCCGGTCGTCGTGCCGCCGGACCCGAACCTGGTCGGCGCCTTCGGCGCCGCCTGCGTGGCCAGGGACCGCTACAAGCGGCGTCCGGAATCGGTGCATTTTGATTTTCTGCCGCTGTTCGACTACGACGAGGCTAAAGCCGGCCGGGCCGGCGCCGACGCGCTCCGCCCGCCCCTCGAACTCAAGCTATCGAACTACCCCGATTTCGTCTGGCAGGACCATTGGGTCAATGAGGACGGTTCGGAAATCGCCATTATTGAACCGCGAAGCGGCCGCATCACCGTCACCTTCGGCGTCGACATCGGGTCGACATCCACCAAGGCGGTGTTCCTCGACCGGTCGCGGAAAGTGGTCGGATGGATTTACCGGAAAACGGCCGGCAACCCGATTCGTGCCGTCCAGCTCCTTATGAAAGCGGCCCGGGAGATGGAGGAGCGGGGCGGATTCACTTTCGACATTCGGGGCGTCGGGACAACCGGCTCCGGGCGGCGGATGATCGGGACGCTTATCGGCGCCGATCTCGCCACCAACGAAATCACCGCCCACGCCACGGCGGCGGTGTTTATCGATCCGAAAACCGACACCATTATCGAACTCGGCGGGCAGGACGCGAAATTCACCCAGCTTCAAAACGGCATGGTCTACAACTCCATCATGAACTATGTCTGTGCCGCCGGCACCGGCAGCTTCATCGAGGAACAGTCGTTGAAGCTCGGCATCCCGCTTGGCGAATACGCCGACCGGGCCATGGGGAAACCGTGCCCGATGACCTCCGACCGCTGCACCGTCTATATGGAACGCGATCTCGACCTCCTCCTCGCCAAGGGTTGGAACAAGGACCAGGTGGCGGCGGCGGTGCTCAATTCGGTGCGGGACAATTATCTCAATAAGGTTGTCGGCGGCATGTACATCGGCGACCACGTCTATTTCCAGGGCGCGACAGCCAGGAACAAGGCCCTCGTCGCCGCCTTCGAGGTGGAACTCGGGAAGGAAATCAAGGTCAGCCCGTTCTGCCACCTGACGGGCGCCCTCGGCATGTGCATCCTCGTGGACGAACGCATCCCCGAAGCCAAGCGGTCGGAAAAATTCAAAGGGCTGAAATTCGCCGACGCCGCCGTCAATGTCGAGTACGAAACCTGCGAACTGTGCCATAACAACTGCAACCTCTCCCTCATCCGCACCGACGAAGGCACCCTGGCCTGGGGCCTGAAGTGCGGCCGCGATTATGGCGAGAAAAAGGTCAAGGTCAGGGAAAACCCGACCTACGAGTGGTGGCGGAAGCGGTACAACGCCTGGCTGTCCCTCGACGGCCCGAAGCAGATGGCCGGACAGTCGAAGGGGCGGATTGGCATTCTCCAGTCTCTCGGGACGTACGGGTACTATCCGTTCTGGAAAAAGTTTGTTGAAGAACTCGGCTATACGCCGGTCCTGTCCGGGCGGACCTCGGACAAGACGCTCCACGACGGCACCGCCATCACGTCGGCGGAATATTGCGCTCCGGTGGTGGCGAGTCACGGCCACGCGGTTTCCCTTCTCACCGGGGACAAGGTCGATTACCTCCTCGTTCCCTACATGATGCGGGAGCCGATTCACGAAGGGTTCACGGATTCCCATTTCTGCTGCTATGTGCAGGCGCATCCCGGCGTCCTCAAGTCCGCCGCCGGGCTGGCCAACCGGGACAGGATCCTCGACCCGATTGTCCTTATGAACCGGCCGGAAAACGATGTGGCGCGGCTCCTGGCGGACGGGTTGAAACCGCTCGGCGTGTCTCAGGCCGACGCCCTCCGCGCCTACCGGGCCGGCCGCGAGGCCCAGAACGCCTTCGTCACGAAGTCGCAGGCGCTCGGGCGGGACGCCCTCGAGTGGCTCGACAAAAATGACGGCCTCGGCCTGGTCTGTATCGGGCGGCCGTACAATACCATCGACCCTGGCCTGACCCTCGACCTGCCCCGAAAGATGGCGGCGCTCGGTTACCCGGTCCTGTACCTCGACATGCTGCCGTACGACCTTAATTCGATTCTGCCCGAATTTTCCAACATGTATTGGCACTACGGGCAGAAGATTCTGGCAATTGCCAGTTACGTGGCGGAGCATCCGCGCCTGTTCGGGGTGTACTTCACCAATTTCATGTGCGGTCCGGATAGTTACATCATGACCTATTTCAAGGAAATCATGAACCGGGTCGGCAAGCCGTACCTCTGTCTCCAGTTCGACGGTCACGGGGCCGACGCCGGCTACCTTACCCGGGTCGAGGCGGCCTTGGAAAGCTTCCACGGCTGGTCGAAAATCGCCCGGCCGGAGATGGAAGTAATGGCCGACTGAGTGGTTTTAGTATTTACGAATCATATCCAAAAAAGGGGACGGACCTAATGGCCGTCCCCTTTACTTATGTAAAAGGTTCACGTCCTGCCTGTGATTGTTACTACAGCCACTCCACTTCCCCGGTTTTAATATGGTACATCGCCTTGACGATGCGGAGTTCGCCTTTGTCGACTTTCTTCCGGAGGAAATCGTCGTCGGCGAGGAGCTTTTCCGCCGTTTTCTCGACATTCGCCACAGCCAGCTTTCGTTCGGCATCCTCGTCATCGCCGAGGTCGCCCGGCAGGCTGTCCCGGACGGCGGCGATGGTCTCGAGTAGTTCCCCGAGTTTGCCGCTTTCTTCGGACCGGACCACCACCGCCTTGATGGCGCCGCAGTGGTTGTGACCCATGACGACGACGACCGGCGTGTGGAGGTGCTCGACGCCGTAACGGACCGTGCCCTGGGTCGGCGTGTCGGCGGCGTTGCCGGCGGTGGAGACGACAAACAGTTGGCCAAGCGGCTGGTGGAAAATGTCCTCGACCGGTATCCGGGAGTCCGAGCAGGCGATTATTGTAGCTATGGGTTCCTGGCCTTCCTTGGCGAGACGTTCACGAAGGTTAATGATGCCGTCGATGACGCGGGGGTCGCCGGCGACGAACTTGGCGTTCCCTTCCTTAAGTTGACGGAGGACGTCGTCAGGGTCTCGGTCGGCGAAGTCGTCGGTCCTGACCCGGCCGCTGTCACTGGCGTAAACGGCCAGCGTTACCGTGAGAACGACAAGGCAGAGGGTGAAAAAGAGCATGGCAGTCTCCTTTAGGCGATAGTTTCCTATGGCAATCACGCTGTCGCCGCTTCCCGACAGGGAAGGGCGTCGTTTTGGCCATGGTATATTAATAAACGGTGAAAGGCAATAATATTATCGATATTGCAGAAATAGGCGGGATAGAAGCGTTAAAATAAACAATTATGGCTACTAAATGGTTGAATCAGCCGCGACTGTAAGGTAAAATTTCTACAGGGTGAGGGCGAGTACTCGCAAGGAGACCCCATGTTCAACCCCTTCAAGGAAAAGTCGAAAGACTTTTTTGACACCCTGTTCGATTGGGACAAGCTGTACGCCACGCCGTATGACAAGCACGAAATCGACCCGTACACCAAGGCCCGCATCATCCTCATGAACGGCATCCATGTCGAAGCGGTGATGTTTGGCCATAATTTCCACCGGAACTGCCCGGACAACGATGTCCGCCGCGCCCTCGCCGTTGCCCGCCGGGGCGAACAGCAGGAGCAGAAGCGGATCAACTGGCTGAGCCCGGGAGATGAAACGCAGCTTGAACAGACCATCGGCTACGAACACCTCGCCGTCGACCTCACCGCCTGGATGGCCATGCACGAGCCTGACGAATACGTCAAGGCCTGCCTCGACTTCGCCCTCCTCGAGGACTTCGACCACCTCTACCGCTACGCCAACCTCCTGGACATGGACAAGAACATCCCGGCCCACGAACTGGTGAAGGAGTATGTCGAAATCACCCCCGGCCGGCCAACCATTTCGCACCACCGTTATCCCGAGGATTCGGTCAAGCGCCACTGCGATTTCAAGACCGCCGACATCATGACGAAGCTGAACACCCTCATCATCACGTCGGGTGAACAGCAGACCATGAACTTCTACATGAACATCGGACCGACCTACGAGGATGATCCGGGCCGGAAGCTTTACCAGGAAATCGGCATGGTCGAAGAGCAGCACGTCACCCACTACGGCGCCCTTCTGGACCCGACCTGCTCCTGGTACGAAAACCTCCTCATGCGCGAGTATATGCAGTGCTACCTGTACTATTCCTTCCTGACGGACGAAAAGGACAAGGCGATTAAGAAAATCTGGGAACAGCACCTCGAAATCGAACTGTTCCACCTCCACGCCGCCAAGGACCTGTTCGAAAAGTACGAAAAACGCGATTACTCCGAGGTGGTGCCGGATGAATTCCCCGAACTTCTCCATTTCCACCAGACGAAGGAATACGTCCGGGACATTCTCGAGAGCACTGTGGAAATCACCGCCGACCGCGAGGACTTTGTCGACATCGCCGACCTCCCGAAGGATCATGAATTCTACGACTACCAAAAGGCGGTCAACAAATCCGTCAACAAGGTGACGAGCCACACCGTTATCGCCGCCTACCAGGACGCCAGCAAAAACGGCGAAGACTACCGCTACGAAGACGAACCGAACCCGGTGGCGGAACTGGAAGACCGGACCAAGGACAATACCGACCTCGGACGGAAAGCGCCGCGTCGGGGCGGCAACCGGGAACGGCAGACCATTTATCAGCCGCTCCAGGAATCGATGAAAGAGGAAGTGAAGTAGGACGAGACTGCCTGGCGCGATGTACCAGGCGACAACACAATGTAAAAAAGCGGGGCGGCTTGCACGAGCCGCCCCCGCGTTTACATTGCAACAGGTGAAGTGGAAGTGGCCGCGTGGTCCCGCGTCAGCGTCGGGCCGGGCCGGCCTGACGGCGGATGGGGACATCCTTCATGCTCTTTTCCGCCACCTGGAGCATGCGCTTTGTCGTGTCTTCGTATTTGCTCGGGTCCATCATGTCCTGCTGGAGAATGGCGTTGATGTCGTCGATGACGTTCCGCGCCTTGTCGATTTCCGGGTTGGAGCCTGGCGTGTAGGCGCCGATGTTGATGAGTTCCTCCGCTTCCTTGAACGTCGCCAGGCACTGGCGGAGGCGGCGGGACGCCTGTAATACGTCCTTCGGGACAATCTCCGACTGGACACGGGAGATGGACTCGAGGACGTCGATGGCCGGATAGTGGTTCCGGTGGGCCATTCGTCGGGACAGGACGATGTGGCCGTCCAGAATGCCGCGGGCGGTGTCGGCGATGGGTTCGTTCATGTCGTCGCCTTCGACGAGGACGGTGTAGAATCCGGTAATCGATCCGTGCGGGCTGCGTCCGGCGCGTTCAAGAAGGCGGGGCATGAGGGCGAAGGTCGACGGGGTATAGCCTTTCGACGCCGCCACTTCGCCGACCGACCCGCCGATGTCGCGTTGCGCCATGGCCATTCGGGTTATCGTATCCATAAGGAGGGTGACGTCCTTCCCCTGGTCACGGAAGTATTCGGCTATCGCCGTGGCGACAAACGGCGCCTTGACCCTGACCGGGGCCGGTTGGTCCGACGTCGCAATAACGACGACGCTCCGCTTCATGCCTTCCGGGCCGAGGTCCCGTTCGAGAAAGTCCCGGACCTCGCGGCCGCGTTCGCCGACGAGGGAGATGACCGCCACCTGGGCGTTCGAATAGCGGGAAATCATGCCAAGGAGGGTTGACTTGCCGACGCCGGAACCGGCCATGATGCCGATACGCTGGCCCTTGCCGACGGTGATAAACCCGTCGATGCAGCGGACGCCGGTGGAGAGGATGTCCGAGATTCGCGGCCGCATGACCGGGTCCGGCGGGTCGGCGTAGATCGGATAGGTTGCCGTGGCGATAATCGGTCCCTTGCCGTCCATCGGCCGGCCCATGCCGTCAAGGACGCGGCCGAGGAGGTGGTCGCCGACGGACACGACCTGTTCCGTGGTGGACGACTCCACCCGGTCGCCGGGGCCGATGCCGCGCATTTCGCCGAGAGGCATCATGAGGGTGGCGTTCTCGCGGAAGCCGACCACCTCCGATTCCACCGCCGACCGGGACAGCCGGGAGTAGATGTAGCAGAGCGAACCGACCGGGAGGGGCAGGGGCGTCGTCTCGACGACGAGGCCGGTCACCCGCCGGACCCGGCCGGAGACCTTGGCTGGAAGGATGTTCGCCAGGCGGCGGCGTTTGTATTCGAAGATTGTCGACATTGGCGTTTCCTTCTTTCGCGGCCGCCGGGACAGACGGTCCCTGCGCCGCGACGTCGTACCTTTTTAAGAGATTCACTGCCTTGTATCGTTCATATTTACTGAGGCGATACGCGGTCGTCGGGCAGCCTTGGTTAAATCTTGTTCGGGTTCTCCACCTTATCCAATGTCGGTCTGGTCTGGCTGACATTCAGGACAACGCCGATCATGGCGCAGGTCACCACCATGGACGAGCCGCCGTAACTGACGAGCGGGAGCGTGACGCCGGTCGTCGGGAACAGGCCGGTGACGACGTAAATATTGAGAATTGCCTGCCAGCCGATAATCATCGCGACCCCTGTCGCCACCAGGCGGCCGAAGCGGTCCGCCGCCGCCCAGGCGATTTGCAGGCCGACGAGGGCGAGGAAGAGGTACAGGAGAATTATCGCCATGGACGCGGTGAAACCGCCTTCCTCGGCGATGACGCCGAAGATGAAGTCGTTGTGTTTTTCCGGGAGGAGATTCAGGTCGGTGATGATGCCGTTCCCGAGGCCGAGGCCGGAAGCGCCGCCGGAACCGATGGCGGTGAGGCTCATGAGGAGCTGGTAGGCTTCGGCGGATTCGTATTTTTCCGGATCGAAAAAGGCGAAGATGCGCGCCTTCTGGTACGGCTTCATCCCGTAGTGCCAGAGCGGCCACACCGACGACAGGCCGAGGACGATGGCGCCGAACAGGTGGGAGAAGCGGGCGCCCGAGGCCCAGAGGGTGGCGAAGAGAATCGGCGGAATCGTCAAGGCCGTCCCGAGGTCCGGCTGCATGAGGATGAACATGAGGGGGCAGAGGGTGAGGAGGAACGGGATTATAAGCCCTTGGAGCATGTGCTGGTTTTCCCGTTTCCCGAGGTGCCGGGCGAGGGCGAAAATGAGGGCGAGCTTGAATAATTCCGACGGCTGCATGCCGACGGAGCCGATACGGATGTAACTCCGCGCGTTGTTGATGGGCGGCATGAAAAGGACGAGAAGGAGGAGGGCCAGCGCCGCCGCATAAATCCAGTAGGCGTGGCGAATCCACAGGTGATAGTCGACGAGGGCAAAAAAGCCCATGGCGCCGAGGCCGATGGCGAGCCAGGCCAGTTGCCGCCGGAAGTCGCCGGGCGTCGCCGACGAATGCAGGAACGGCAACCCGAGGCCGATTATCGCCAGGGCAATCAGGAGAAACAGCCATTCCACCCGCCACGGATCAATCCTAACCAAGCGCTCCCTCCTCTTCCTTCAGTACTTCCATCCGGTCCGGCAGGTTGAACCACATCCGGAGGAGATCCTTCGCTATCGGCGCGCAGGTGCTGCCGCCGCCGTGCCCGGCTTCCGGAAGAAACACCACCACCACCACCTCCGGCCGATCGAACGGCGCATAGCCGGCGAACCAGACGTGGGAAATCTGCTTCCGTACCCGGCCGCCGACCACCCGGCTCCACTCCGCCGTGCCGGTTTTCCCGGCGACTTCAAGGAGATAGCCACCGTGGGAATCGGGGAAAGCGGCGAGTTGCCCGGTGCCGAGTTGGCCCGTTTCCGGCTTCCCCTGCACCGTCTCCCATAAGCCCTGGCGGACGACGGCGAGGGCTTCCCGGTCAATCTGGATTTCGGAAAGGGGCTGGTCGAGAGCCATGGCCTCGCGGGCCAGTTCGGCCTCGACGCCGTTTTCCGGAGGCGTCGGCGGCGGGATAAGGAGGTGCGGGCGGACGATGCGCATGACATCGCCCCGGGCGTTCGCCAGGGCGGCGAAGCTGACGGCAATCTGCAGCGGCGTGACGGCGATGCCCTGGCCGATACTCATGTGGTAGGTGTTGCCGGTGGCCCAGCCGCGCCGGGTATAGGCGTTCCGTGGCAGAATGCCGCCTTTTTCGCCGGCGATGTCGATGCCGGTGCGGTGGCCGAGGCCCATCCGCGTATACCATTCGTAGAGCCGCCGGCCGCCGAGGAGTTCGCCGGTGTGGTAAAAATACATGTTGCAGGAGTTCATCAGGGCGGTCTCGAGATCCTGATCGCCGTGGCGGCCAAGACAGGTGAAGCGGGCGCCGCCCAGGTACATCACCCGGTCACAGTGGAATTTCTGTCCAGGCATGATGACGTTCTCCGTCAGTCCGGCCAGGCCGACAATCGGCTTGACGACCGACCCCGGCGGATAGATGCCGGCGATGGCCCGGTCGACCAGGGGGAGCCTGGGGTCGTCCGCCAGTTTGGCAAAGTCCCGGTTGAAGGTGTTCGGATCGTAGGACGGTATACTGACGAGGGCGTGGATGCGGCCGTTGTTCGGGTCCATGAGGATGGCGACGCCGGATTGGGTCCAGCCGGACCGGATGAGTTCCGGCCGTTTCGCCACTTGCTTGATGTGCCTGTCCATGATTTCGTAGGCCTGGCGCTGAACATCCATCTTGAAGCTGAGGCGAATGTCCGGGCCGTTCTCGGCCCGTTCGACTTCGCCTTTCGGTTCGAACCGGCGCCGGCCGGATGTTTCGTCCCGGGTGAGGCGGAGGCGCTGGAGGCGGTGGCGGCCTCGGAGCGCCTGGTTGTAATGCTGTTCGACGCCGCCACGGCCGACGGTTTCGTTGGCGAAATAGCCCTGGGTTTTGATCATTCTGCCGTTCCGCTTGATCTCCCGGAGGCGGATGATGAGTTCCTCGTCGGAGATCGGTTCGCCGTCGTCGCCGCCGAGGATGGAAAAGAAGACGCGTCCCTGTTTTGTCAAAACGCCTTTTCCCGGCACCATGTGATCGTCTTCCCAATGGCCCCGGAGTTCGTCGTATTCCTCGGCGGTGAGTTGGCCGACGGTGCCGGTAATGTGGCCGACAACTGCGCCGGCCGGATAAACCCGGCGGCCGCCGGTCCGGATGACGGCCGGATCCCACAGTTCGTCGTCGAACGGGTTGGCGCGGGCGGCGCGGATCTCGAGGCCGAGGGCGAAGGCGATGTTGTCGAGGACCGGACGCGGGTAGACGAGGTCGTCCCGGGAACCGGGGCGGCCGGAGAGGATGCCGGCCAGGATCTTGTCCGCCACTTCCTCCCGGGGCATTTTAAGCCGTTCCGCCAGGGCGGCGACGAGGGGGTTCCCTTCCGCCAGGGCGGTGATGGCGACGTTTTTCTCAAAATCCCGCGCTTCCCCCCGGGCGGCGGCGATGGCGAGCATCTGGTCGGCGGTGAGGGGCGGGAGGAGGGAGACAACGGTGCGGCGGCGGTTGACCCGTTCGGTGCGGGCCGGCGTTATCCACAGATCCTGGGTCGGCTGGTCCTCGGCGATGATGGCGCCGGTGGCGTCGAGGATGCGGCCGCGCCGGGGCATTTTCTGTTCAATATGGCTGAGGCGCCGATCCCGGTAGGCGGCGAGTTCGGCGGAACGGTTGAACTGGAGATCGACAAGGCGGTAGACCGCCCCGGCGAACATGACGACGAAAAACAGGGATACCAGGATAAGGCGAACTCGGAGCAATGGCGTCACTTCCTCGCTGCCGCCCGGACGCGGGGTCGGGGCGTTGGGAGATCCGATAAAGTTTACTTATACGTAAAATGAAGACGCCGCTCGGGCGTCGGGTGTACACTCGGCCTTGGCTGCGCTCACGAACAAATCGCGTCAACCGCACCCACTTTCAGAATGCACTTAAAAGCTGCTCCGCGTTTTCCACGGCCGGAAGGATGTCAGTCCGAGAAGGAGCGCGAGCGGCAGGTAGCCGACTCCGGCCAGGACACCGTCGGCCATGGAGACGAAGAACCACCTCTCCATAAGTTTATAGGTCAGGACGCCGTAATCAAGCCCATGCCTCACCAGGGAGACAAGGAAGGCGGAAAGGGCGGCGATGAGAATCTGGAACAGCCAGCCTCGGGTGGTGGCGAGGAGGCGCCAGTGAATCGCCACCCAGCCGATGAGGACGAAGGCGAAGGTGCCGGAACCGAGGCGGGGTCCGAGGAAGAGGTCCCGGGTCAGCCCGCAGAGGGCGAAGGTACCGATGGCCTCCACCGGCGTTGTCCTCAGGGTGGCGACGAAGGCGAGAATCCACAGCCAGTCCGGCCGGGCCGGAAAGCCGAACCAGATGCCGCCGACTTCAAGAAACACCTGAACCAGCCCAAGCAGGATGGCTATCGGCAGGAGGACGAACCAGCGGACTGAGTGGGTGTACATGCTGGCTTCCTCCCTTCCTGGCGATGACTGAGTCTAATT
>JAJBTL010000043.1:24551-26413 GCA_020860865.1 Planctomycetota bacterium
CCCCTTCGACCAGGTTCCCGGCCAGGGTGCCGACGATGAGGCCTTCCGGGATGGGGCCTGCGCGGCCGCTTGTCAGGGCAATCCAGCCTGCCTTGGCAGCGGTGGCGGACGAGAAGATGACGGCGGCAACGTCTCCGGCGCCGATTCCCCGGACAGCGCCGAGAAGGCGCGGCCGGTCGACTGAGCCGCCGGGTTCGCCGATGCGGGCCGACAGGTAGCAGCCGGTCGACGCGAGGGAGAGGACGAGGGCGGCTTCGGCTTCGGCCCGGGCGACAATGCCGGCGACGGCTTCCCCGACGACGACGGCTTGCCCCGGCAGGACGCCGTCCCGGGTGCCGACGTCGATTGTAAAGGTGTCCAGGGTGTTGTCGGGGCCGAGGCGGACGACGCGGGCGGCGACGATGTTCTGGTCCGGAACGTGTTCGCGGGCGGCCTGGAGTTCAGCCAGGCGCCGGCGGAGATCGGCGATGTGCGCTTCCCGTTGGTGAAGGAGGATGAGGAGATCGCGGCTGTCCGAGAAGGTGTCCCGGGAGGCGTCGACCCGTGGTTCCGGCGGACGGTAGAGCCGGGCGACGGCGCCCCGGAGGTACAGGCGCCAGGCATAGAGGGAGCCGTCCGGCAACAGGTACAGGGCGGCGGCGAGGACGAGGAGAATCAGCGGTGGCAGGACAGGGGTTTTCACGATTCCGGTTCCTTCCCGGCGGAGTCGGCCATAGGAGGGAGAGCCATTTTACCCGTCGTCGTCGCCGGAGTCGAGGTACTGGTCGTAGTCCTCGATGCCTTCAATAAAGAGGCCGGTGCCGCGAGCAACCGCTTTCAGGGGGTCTTCCGATATGTGGACGGGAATGCCCCGCGTTTCCTTGTGGATGAGTTTGTCGATACCCCGGAGAAGGGCGCCGCCGCCGGCCAGGGAGATGCCGTTCGCGTAGATGTCGCCGGCCAGTTCCGGCGGCGTGTTTTCGAGGGTCTCGATAACGGCCGAGAGAATCTGGTCCAGCGGCTCCTTCAGGGCTTCCCGGATTTCCTCCGACCGGACGGTGATGGAACGCGGCAGGCCTTTAATCTGGTCGCGGCCCATGACCTCGATGGACAATTCCTCCTCCATCGGGTAGGCGCTGCCGACCGCCATTTTGACCCGTTCGGCCGTCGTTTCGCCGACGATGAAATTGTACTGGCGGCGGAGGTAGTTCATGATGGCTTCGTCCAGTTCGTCGCCGGCGACGCGGATGGATTTCAAATAGACCATGCCCATCATGGAGATGACGGCGACCTCGGTGGTGCCGCCGCCGATGTCGACAATCATGTTGCCGATCGGTTCGTCAATGGGGAGGCCGATGCCGATGGCGGCGGCCATGGGTTCGGAGATGACCCAGACCTTTCGGGCCCGGGCCTTGACGGCGCTTTCTTTGACGGCGCGCTTCTCGACTTCGGTGATGCCGGAGGGGACGGCGATGACGACCCGGGGGCGGGCGAGGTTGGAGAAATTATGGACCTTGCCGACGAAGTAGGTGAGCATGGCCTCGGTCATTTCGAAGTCGGCGATGACGCCGTCCTTCATCGGCCGGATGGCGGCGAAGTTGCCGGGGGTGCGGCCGACCATCTTTTTGGCCCGGTCGCCGACGGCCTGGCCGTTCAGGAGGACGCGGCGGTCTTTCTTCGAGACGGCGACGACGCTTGGCTCGGAGAGGACAATGCCTTCTCCGCGCTTGTAGACCAGGGTATTGCAGGTACCGAGATCGATACCGAGGTCATGGCTGAAAAAACCGAAAATGCTTTCGATAAACACCATGCGTCCTTATAGCATTCGCTAGGTTCTGTCTGAATTATTTTTAAGAATCCGCGAGGGATTCAACTTTTACCGA
>JAJBTL010000215.1:0-2591 GCA_020860865.1 Planctomycetota bacterium
CTCCCGGTGTGTGGCCAAGGGCGGGAAGGGCGGGTGGCTGAAAAGAAACGCCGGCGCCGGCCGGGAAGCGCCGTACACCCATGACCCGCCCTTACTGGCCTGCGCACCATTCCAGGCTTTGTCTACAAGCACAGCCGAGAGAAAATGACAGAGGACTACGCCATGGACGAAGATGACCTCGACGACGAGCTGAACGAAGCGTCCGAGCACCCGCCGATCATCGGTCCGAACCACAAACCGGGCACACCGGACATACTCCCGCTACTGCCCCTCCGGGACGCCGTCCTCTTCCCCGACATGCTCCTCACGCATGTCATCCAGGACCCCGGGGACATCAGGCTGGTGGACGATGTCCTCCTCCAGGACCGCTTCGTCGCCTTTGTGCCGGTGGTCAGGCCCCAGGCCCACGACAACGATCCGGGATCGCTGTGGGACAAGGGCTGCGTCGGCGTTATATTGAAAATGATCAAGTTCCCGGACGGCGGCGGCGTCCGCCTCCTCGTCCAGGGCCTGAAGCGTATCCGCATCGAGTCGATTCTCCAGCGTCAGCCCTACTTTTCCGCCCAGACGGTGGAGATCCGGGACATCATCGAACCCGGCGTCAGCCTCGACGCCCTGCACCGGTCGGTCCGCGATCAATTCAACCGCCTTCTCGAGATGCTCCCGCACGCGCCGTCCGAGGTGAAGCTGTCCGCCGTCAACATCACCGAACCCGGGCGCTTCGCCGACCTGGTGGCGGCCAACCTCAACCTCAGTATGGAAGAGCGCTGCTCCATCCTTGATTCGGCGAACATCAAGGCCAGGCTGGAAAAAATCTCCGTCCTCCTTGAGCGGGAAATGCAGATTGTCGAACTCGGCACCAAGATTCACGAAGACGTCAAACAGAAGATCAACCAGGGCCAGCGCGAGTTTTTCCTCAGGGAACAGCTCCGCGCCATCCGGCATGAACTCGGCGACACCGGGGACGACCGGGTCGAAATCAACAAGCTGGAAAAAGCCATCGAAGAATCCGGCATGCCCGAGGAAGCCTTGAAGGAATCCCGGTGCGAACTGTCCCGCCTCGAACGGATGCAGCCCGGTTCGGCCGAATACACCGTCTCCCGCACCTACCTCGACTGGATGACCGCCCTGCCGTGGTCCAAGGTGACGGATGATCAACTCGACATGGTGAAGGCGCGAAAAATCCTCGACACCGACCACTACGACCTTGCCAAGGTCAAGGATCGCATCATCGAATTCCTCGCCGTCCGGAAAATTCACCCGACCGGCCGCAGTCCGATTCTCTGTTTCGTCGGTCCCCCCGGCGTCGGCAAAACCTCCCTCGGCCGCTCCATCGCCAGGGCCATGGGCCGGAAGTTCGAGCGGATAAGCCTCGGCGGCGTGCGGGACGAGGCGGAAATCCGCGGCCACCGCCGCACCTATGTCGGCGCTCTCCCTGGGCGGATCATCCAGGGAATGCGCCGGGCCGGAACCAAGAACCCGGTGTTCATGATGGACGAGGTGGACAAACTCGTCTCCGACATGCACGGCGATCCGTCGTCGGCCCTTCTCGAGGTTCTCGACCCGGAACAGAATTTCAATTTCCGCGACCACTACCTGGACGCGCCGTTCGACCTGTCGAAAGTGGTGTTCATCACGACGGCAAACACGCTGGAGACCATCCCGCCGGCTCTCCTCGACCGGATGGAAATCCTCCGCCTGGCCGGCTACTCGGACGAGGAAAAGCTGCAAATCGCCCGGAAATACCTGATTCCGCGTGTCCTCGCCGATCACGGCATGAACAAGCGGAACGTCTCCATCGACCGGGCCGCCCTCACGACCGTCATCCATTCGTACACCCGGGAGGCTGGTCTCCGGAACTTTGAACGGGAACTCGCCACCATCGTTCGGAAGGTGGCGGTGAAGATGGCCAGCGGCAAACGCGGACCGTTCAAGGTCACCGCCAAGGACGTCAAATCGTACCTCGGTCCGCCGACCTATTACGGCGCCAACCCGACCCGGGCCGAAGCGCCCGGCGTCGCCGTCGGCCTGGCCTGGACGGCGGCCGGAGGCGACCTCCTGTTCATCGAAGCCAGCATGATGGCGGGGAAAAAGGGCCTGTTACTGACCGGCCGCCTCGGCGACGTCATCAAGGAAAGCGCCCAGGCGGCGTTGTCGTGGATTCGGACGCGGGAGACGGAACTCGGCATCCCGGTCAATTTCTTCGAGGACCACGACATCCACGTCCACTTTCCGGAAGGGGCGACGCCGAAGGACGGGCCGTCCGCCGGCATCACGTTGGTGGCGTCCCTTGTCAGCCTGTTCACGAAAACGCCTATCCGAGCCCGCCTCGCCATGACCGGGGAAATAACCCTTCGGGGCAAGGTCCTGCCGGTTGGCGGCATCAAGGAAAAGGTCCTCGCGGCCCGGCGGGCCGGGATCAGGGATGTCATCATCCCGGCCGGCAACATTCATGATCTGGACGAATTGCAGCCGGAGGTGCGGCGGGACATCACCTTCCACCCTATTGAAAACATCACGGAAATGCTCCCGGTGGCATTCCCGAAACTGGTCCAGCGTTTTGTCGGGACCGGCCTCCTCAAGAACGTGTC
>JAJBTL010000215.1:2601-3416 GCA_020860865.1 Planctomycetota bacterium
GCCGGCGAAAAAGAAACGGTCGACCCGGGGAAAGCCCACGAAAGGCAAACCGAAAAAGAAAAACTGATCCCTCCGGGCGCTCGTACCGTATCTGTCGGGCGCCCGGTTTGTTTACCCTGTGAAGTTGCCGTATCACGCGACAAATGCGTGGTATCACCTTGAGCGAAAAAAAGGCCCCGAATGTCAGCCAATCCTCCCGGAACGCCTCCCCCGTTTGACGACAGCCAGCAACAGCGCCGCCATCTTAATCCGCCGCCGCCGTTGCCGCCGCCGCGACCGGTGAGCGCCGGCACCACCCTGGTGCAGTCGTGCCTCATCGCCGGCTGTGTCACCGTCATCGTGCCGTTTCTTCTGGTCGGCGGCTTTTTCCTCGTCGCCGCCTTTCTCTTCTCGAGCCATCTCGGCGAAGGCCTGGAAGGCGGCTGGAACGCCGCCACACCCGGCGCCGCCGCGCCCAACCTGCGAGAACGGGTTCTCCGCCGGGGCGACGCCGACGCGCCGACCATCGCCGTCGTGACAGTACAGGGCGTTATTGAAGGCACCGGTTCGACCCTGCACGGCGAAGGCATGATGGACTTCGTCGCCGCCCAGCTCCGCGCCGCCCGCCAGAGCGACAAGGTTACGGCGGTCATCCTGCAAATTGATTCGCCCGGCGGCGGCCTCACGGCCAGCGATCTCCTGCACCACGAGGTCCAGCTCCTCCGGGAAAGCGGCAAGCCGGTCCTGGCCTGGGCCGGTTCTTCCCTGACGTCCGGCGCCTACTACATCGCCGTCGCCGCCGACGAAATAATGGCCAACCCGACCACCACCATCGG
>JAJBTL010000330.1 GCA_020860865.1 Planctomycetota bacterium
CGTTAATGAGGAGGAGCGGTTCGGCGGCTGTGCCGGCCGGGAGGAGTGGGCGGACCGTGACGTTGTCCAGGACGACGTCGCCGTTCCAGCCGAAGCGGAGGTTTTGGAAATCGACATCGAGGCCGTAGGCCCGGGCCTGGGTGTTGGCGATGCCTTTAATCGTGTCGACCGGGAGGAAGTGCGGGAGGAAATAAATCACGGCGGCCATGAGGACAAGAAGCACCGCGACGACGATAAGGGCGATTTTAAAACCGCGCGGGCGGCGGGTAGGAGCGGAGGGGGTGAATTGCTTTTTGGGAGCGGGATCTGCGGGTTCCATGGATCTTCCTCCGAGTTCTTTTTTATATAAACGTTTGCAGGATAATGGCATCACGTTTGGTATTGTCGGGGCATTTAAAAATGAACGCAAGCGAAAACGCGGCCATTCTCCCCCTCCTCCCGACAGGGCGAACCATATGTCGGCATGACCTTTCACCATTGCCGACATATGAGTATAACTGTACCATGGAGATTATGAGCATTCGATGGAGAGCGAAAACATGATCGCATTCCGGAATATCGTGCCGGTTATCCTGCTGGCGTTGTTAACGTGTGCCAGCCCCCGGGCCGGCGCCGTCGACATGCTGGACGAATTCGCCGAAACGTACCAGGACACGGCCGTCACCCGGCCGCTCGTCACCGACCCGTATTCGATGGGCCCGGTGGCGATAGTCGGTCATGCCCGTATCGGCGCCGATCAGGTGTTCGAATTGTGGACGCCGATCTGGTCCGAGACGCAGATGCGCGTCCGGAACGGCAAGATGTCGCCGGAAGAAGGGAACGCCCGCCTTCAGGAGGAATGGGACCGCGCCATCCGCGCCCTTATCAAGGACGAACTGTTTTTCCAGGAAGCCGAACGCGAACACGCCTCGTTTATCAATTCCATCGTCAGCCAGATAATGCGCGGCGGCGCCGACCGGCCGCGAAACCAGGTCGTGACAGAGGTCCGCCGGATGATGGAACAGAATATGCAACGTTATTTCCGCCTCATCAGCCAGGATCAGGCCAAACGTTCGGGCGGCATGGTGAAGCTCCGGAAAGTGCTGGAAAGCCGGGGCATGTCGGTGAACGACTGGCAGGCGAGGCTGCGGAAAAAGGCCTTTACCCAAAGTTACCTGCACCAGATCCTGAACCCGCGCGCGCCAAGCCCGGGTCCCCGGGCCATCCAGACCTATTACGCGGAACACCCGGACGAATTCTCCAATCCAGGGCCGGTCCGCTTCCGCCATATCTTTTTCTCGAACGCCGTCCGGGGCGGCTAAGAAGCGGCCCGTGAAGCCGCCATTGAGGTTTGGGAAATGATAGAGGACGGGGAAATCGACTTTGAAACGGCGGCCAGCCAGTTCTCGGACGATCCGGAGAGTAAGGCCCGTGGCGGCCTCGAGACAGAGCCCGAGGCCTCCGATCCGGAACGGGAAGCCTGGCTCGCCGATATCCGCGCCGCTCTCCGGGAGGAGGAGCCGGGACAGCTCGGGCCGATTCTCGAAAGTCCGTTCGGCTGCCATGTGGCGACGCTTATCCAAATCGGCGCGCCGGTGAAAATTCCGTTCGCCGAAGTGCGCCGCACCATCGAGGACAAACTCACCAACGAAATCTGGGAAGCGGAGACGGACCGCTATTTCGCCACCATCAGCCGGAACACGGACATCAGGATCTTGATGCCGACCTTTCCGGCCAGCCTCGCCAGCGGCGATGTCCGCCGTTCCCGGCGCGGCGCCGTTATCTACAACACCGCCCGGCCGGGCGTGCACAGTTATGACGAAGGGAACCGCCAGTGACTGATTCGTATTATGTCGACACCCACTGCCACCTCGATTCGGAACATTTCGAAAAAGACGCGGTGGAAGTGGCCCGCCGCGCCATGGCCAATAAGGTCAAGATGCTCACCGTCGCCGCCAGCGTCAGGAGCAGTTACTGCGTCCAGCTTCTCGCCGAAGAGTGCCCGGGCGTCCGCGCCGCCGTCGGCGTCCACCCGACCGACGCCGGCAACCTGGACGACGTGTCCTGGACCGAAATCGAATACCTGGCCGGACACCCGCTCGTCCTGGCGATCGGCGAGACCGGGCTCGACTACTACTGGAAGGACTGTCCGCCCGACGTCCAGAAAACCTGGTTCGAGAAACACATCGACCTCGCTGTCGCTCTTGGAAAACCGCTGTCCGTGCATGCCCGGGACAGCGTCCCGGACGTCCTCGCCATGATAGAGCCACGCATGGCGGACGGGCTCACGGTCATCTGGCACTGCTTTGTCGCCGGGAAAAAGGAAATTGGCCCGGCCCTCGAATTCGCGGTCAAACACGGCGTTTATCTCGGCGTCGGCGGCCTGGTGACGTTTGACGACCAGAAGCCGCTCCGGGAACATTCTAAGGAAATCCCGGACGAACTTCTCCTCCTCGAGACCGATGCGCCGTACCTGACGCCACGGCCGAAAAAGGTCGACCGGAACGAACCGACCGGGGTCATCCGGACAGCCGAAGTGCTGGCCGAACTCCGGGGCACGACACCGGAGGCGATTCGGGACATGACGACGGCGAATGCCTTCCGCGTGTTGGGGGAATGGTAGATTCACGGCGGGACGAGCGTTTGACACTGTACATAAAAACGGCCACCGCATTGGGTGGCCGTTTTTATTGGGTACTTCAATTCGCTGGATCCGTCGACTACGCACGTTTCCGGGCCCGGAGGGCGGCGGTGCGGCGGTGCGGATGCGTCTTCGAGACCCGCTTGACGGCGCGCTTGGCGGCCTTCTTGGCGGCATTTTTCCGACGCACTTTGCGACGTTCCTTGAGGAGCGCGGCGCGCTCGGACTTTTTGGTATTCTTGGGCATTGTTCTGTTCCTTCGGTAATAGAATCCGCACTGAGAAATTAGTCGGGTCATTCAGACGCATAGAAAAACGCCGGCCGTGGACCTGGCCCACGGCGGAACATCCAAGTATAGGCAGGCGGAAACAGCCTGTCAACCAGGAAAATACAATTCACCCGAGAGATCGGTCCCGCAGTTCCGCCATCGTCCGGACGGCGACGTTTTCCGCCTCCCGGCGGAACTCGACCCGATCGTTCCGGCCGTCGCGAAAACGCCGATAGAGGTCGATGGCGGCCGCCAGGGCGGTCCATAACGATTCCCGGTCGTATCCGGCCAAGGTCGCGGTCAATGATTTCGTTAGATCCGGCGCCTTTTCCTCAAGCCGGCGGACGCCGGAGGATGTGTGCCCGGCACTTTCGAGCCCAAGCGGGGCCAGGACCGTCACCCGTAAAAACGACAGTCCTACCATCGCCTAAAAGAGTTCGCCCCGGGCGATTTTTCCGGACAGGTAATGGCCCCATATCCAGCACAGGTCCTCCAGC
>JAJBTL010000017.1 GCA_020860865.1 Planctomycetota bacterium
ATGCCGAGAGCCGATTTTGACGAAGTATGGCGCGACGAGACGCATTTTAATAACACGCTCTTACTGTCCGTATTCCCGCCTGACCTCTTCCAGTTCGGCGCGGATGGCGCGTTCGTCCATCTCCTGGTTGGTCTGTTCGTCCCGGACAACCATGTCCCTGGCATACGGCAGGGTGAACGTCTCGGCGGTGAACGGCGGCAGGCCGCTCAGGTTGGTCTTGACGTTCCGGATAATGCGGGTCGTCTCCTCGACCTTGAAGCGGGGCGGCTCGCCCGGCTTCGGCGGCGGGAACTTGATTTCCTTCCGTTCAAACGACCGCACCTTCCACGGCAATACCATGCCGGGCATCATCCACAGTTCCAATGTCTCGCCGCCCCGCTTCGGCGTAAGGACAAAGTGGAGCGTCCGTTCGTTCCGGTTCGGAATGGGCTCGAGGAAGCAGGTAATGTCGAAGTCTTCCCTGATGCCGCTCGCCGACGTAACGTCCCGGCCCATGAGGAAGAGACCAATAAAGACGGCCAGGCCCTGGGCCTGGGTGTTGTCCATGTTCGGACGGAAGGCCCGGCGGCTCACCGACCGGCGGTTGCTGCGGCGCGCCTCCACTTCCCAGATGTTCCGGCCGTCGACGATGATGAGGGTGGACTCCTCCACCGGCAGCGGTTCGGCGCTCGGACCCCGGTTCACCAGCACCATTCGGTACGGCGTTTCGAGGCGAAGGAACTCGTAGGCGGTGGCGCCGTCCCGTTGCATGCCGCCGGTTTTCTGGGTGATGAGATCGGCTTCCATCCGGGTGACGCCCATGGCGCCGTTGAAGACGTCGTTGATGGCCCGGTCGGTGTCTTCCGGCGAAAGTTGGCGGCCACGCGGTTCGCTGGCGGCGATGCCGGCGGCGGTTGTCACCATCACCGCGATGAGGACGGAAAGTATGTGATTCTTCATTCTGGTCCTTTTCGGTTGTTCGTGGAGCGGCGGTCGGCAAGGTTCATGCCTTCGCGCTGGTTTCCCTCAATGATACGCCGGTTCCGGACTGGCGCCCGGTGCCGGCGGATGTCGGCTATTGTGCACGTTGGCGCAACCGATGTCAAGGAAGCGGCGCGGCGGTTAGCCGGCGCTCTTCTCACCGCTGACCACTTCCTCCTCCGGCGTTGGTTCCCGCCTGCCCCATTTCAGGTACATCGCCGCCGGCACCACGAACAGGCTGGCGAACAGCACCCAGCCAAGGGCGAAGATGGACAGCCGGCCCATGGAGGCGACGCCTTCGTAGCCACTGATGGCGAGGGACCCGAAGCCGGCGCAACTCGTCAGGGCGGTGACGATAAGGGCGCGGCCGGTGTCGGAGATAATGGTCCTGGCGCTGTAGCCGCTTTCAAAAAACCGCTCCGTCAGGTGGATGCCGTTGTCGATGCCGAGTCCGATAATAATCGGTACCACCAGGGTGTTGACAAAATTGAAATGGACGCCACTTAAACTCATGAATGCCATAAGGTAGAGGAGGCCGAGAGACACCGGCGCCAGGCTGCAGAGGGTCCGCACCGGATGGCGGTGGAAGAAGACGAGGAGAACGAGGGTGCAGATGACAAACACCGCCGCCGACACCCGGCGGAAATCGGTTTTGACAATGCCGGCCAGTTCGTGGGCGAGTATGGGCATGCCGGTGAGGATGGTGCCGTCCCCGTCATCGAGATTGTCGTCAATGCCGAGGCGGTCTTTCATGACGGCCAGCCAGTTGTTGTCGACAAGCGGGTCGACGGCCTTGGTCGCCGTATCCATTGGGGGATAGACGCTAATCTTCACCGCCCAGCCGGTCGGCTCCTGCACCACCACCCGCTTCACCTGGGTCTGGAAGGTGAGGTCGGGGTCATGGAAAAGGGCGAGGAGTTCGTCCCGGTCCAGACGGTCGCCGATGCTGGCCCGAATCGTCTCCGACCGGTCCGCCGCCGGCGCGGCGACGGTGACCGGGAAAACGAGGTCGTCCGGAAGTGGCCGCCGGAGATCGAGATTTTGCCGCCGTTGGGTGATGAAGCGGCGGATATACCGCCACATCGGCGTGTCCCGGAGATCGGTCGGGAGGACCGGCTTGTCCGCGTTGACCCGGGCCTCGTGCTGTTCCAAAAGGGCGACGGTAAAGCCGAAGTAGTCCGCGTCCAGCCCCTCCTCTTCGAGGGCGTCCAGGAACACCCGCCGCGCTTCCCCGAGGTCGGCGTCCCGGAGCGCCGCCAGCATGAGCCGTTGCTCGGACGGCGGCGGAATATAGCGGAGAAACGATTCGTGCCCCTCGAGTATCGGCCTGACGCGGCCGCGCCGGTCGGCGATGGTTTCCTGTTCCAGTTCGTCACATATGGCCTGGAGGTGGGAGGCCTGTTCGACCGCCTGTTCCTCGGTCTCGCCATAGGCTAACAGCATAAGGGAGTTCGGATTGCGGTTCGAGAAGGCGCGGGCGATTTCCCCGGACAGTTCGAAAACCCGTTCCGGTGGCCTGAGGCTCGACACCCGTTCGTCAAACAGCATCCGGTCGGGGAACAGCGTCAAAACCGCCACCGATCCCACGAGGCAGACGACGCCTATAAGGGTGGCGGTGCCGGGCCGCCGTTCAACCCATTTCCCCAGCCCGTCCAGGCCCATGCCGAGGGGCTTCAGGGTCGCCGCCCGTTCGCCCGATTCCCGGTAGCGCCAGGAAAGGAGGGCCGGGAGGACGAAGAGCATGACCGGGGCGGAGAGGATGATGCCGGTGCCGGCGAGGACGCCGAACTCGGCCAACTGGGTGAACCGGGTAAACCCGAGGGAAATGAAGGCGAGGGCCGTTGTCACCATGCCGATGATGACGCCCCAGCCGGTATTTTCGAGAGAGACGGCGAAGGCTTCCTCGATGGACTCGCCAAGGGCGCGTTCCCGAATGTACCGGTTATAAATATGAATGGCGTAGTCGATGCCGAGGGCGACGAGGACCGCCGCGAACGAGGCGGAAATAATGTTCAACTGCCCGTACATGAGCCAGCCGACGCCGATGGTCCACGACACCACCATGACGAGGGGGATGCCGATATAGAGGAGCACGCCCATCCGTTTGAAGACAAGACCGAAGAGGGCGAGGACGCCGACGAGGGAAGTGGCGAGGGTCGACAGGAGGTTGAAATTGACATGGCTCGTATAGCCGACCGCCGCCTCGTAGCCGCCGCCGAACTCCATCCTGACCGAGGCGCGGGCGCCCGGAGGGACAAGCCTGTCGTATTCTTCACTGGCGACCTGGCGGATGTATTCGGAAATTATCTTGGCAAAATCGATGGATTGGGCCGGCCGGTCCGGCTGGATGGCGGCAATGAGCATGGTGTTGTTCCGGTCGACCAGGGATTCGGTCCGGTCGGCGGCGCCTTCTTCGA
>JAJBTL010000224.1 GCA_020860865.1 Planctomycetota bacterium
CAGGCCTTCCGCCGTGACGCCGTCCCGGGGGAATTCGTCGGTCTGGAACGGAACCATATCCTTCTTCACTTTAATCGGCACCGGGACGATTTCGTCATTGAACTTGCCGGCCTTGCGGGCGGCTTCGCACTTCTGCTGCGAGGCGGCGGCGAAAGCGTCCTGCATTTCCCGGGTGATGCCGTGGCGTTCGGCGACGTTTTCGGCCGTGATGCCCATGTGGTAGTTGTTCATGGCGCACCACAGGGAATCCTTAATCATGGTGTCGATGAATTCGCCGTGGCCCATCCGGTAGCCGTACCGGGCTTTCGGGAGGGCATAGGCGGAGCCGGACATGTTTTCGGTGCCCGCCGGCGATCATGATGTCGGCGTCGCCGGCGATAATGGCCTGAGCGGCCATGTTCACCGCCTTGAGGCCGGAGCCACAGACGTTGTTAATGGTAAGGGCGGGAGCGCTTTCGGACAGGCCGGCCTTGATGATGGCCTGGCGAGCGATGTTCTGGCCCTGGGCGGCCTGGAGGACGCAGCCAATATAGGCTTCGTCGACCTTGTCGGCCGGAACGCCGGCGCGGGCGAGCGCCTCCTTGATGACGATGGCGGCGAGGTCGGCCGGTGGGGTGTCGGCGAGGGAGCCGCCGAATTTCCCGATAGCGGTACGGACTGCGCCGGCAATGACGATTTCTTTTTGCATGATTCAGAACCTTTCAAAAACAAAACAAAACCGGAAAAAACACAACATCACAACATGCGACCCACAACGGGCACGGAACATGCGATTCCGCCCCGATAACACGCAAAAGAAGGGTTCCTCGGTAAATCCGGATAACTACAAGCACCGAACAATTTCAACAGACTCAGGAAAAACAACCACCTAAAATAATGCAACCGCATTTCCATTTTTACCGCATAGAAACAAAAAAACCGGACGACCGCCCAAGGCGGCCTATCCGGTTCGAGTTTCGTGGTCGAATTTTCCCGTCGCCCCTGAAAAACAGGGTATGGCGGAATAATTCTTGATTGTAATTTTCGGGCAGCGGGCCTGACCTGCCGGGTTGTAACGGAACCTCACCGGCACGGGAGACAGAACACATCTTCCGGGCTGCTGTCCACTCATAACGGGGATCTGTCCTTTCAAAAAAGGCTCGTGGTCCCACCGCTACTTACGCTGTACCGCTGGCGATTTCCTCCAGCTTGTCCCGCACCGCGCAAAAATCTTTTGCGGAGGCGGTGAAAATTTTGCCATGCTTCGCGTCCAGATGGCTGTGCGCCGCACAGACGCTAGGACACCCGCAGATGACGAGGACGAGGTCCGGATCGGAATTGTCCTTGTCTTCCGCATTCCTGAAATTCACGGCGGGGAACTCTTCCTGAAGCGCCCGGACCATTGCCACCCGGTCGTAGGAACAGTTGCACCCGCCGCAATACTTGACTGCTACATGAACCACAATTGCACCTGTTTCATATCAAATTCACGTCGCGAGTCGATTATTTAATCTTCGCGATGTTCTTCGCCAACGCCTTCTTCGCCTCAATATTGCCCTGACGCGCAATCATGATGCGCTGCGCCTGCGGGGAACCGGCGCCGTGCATCGATTCGGTCCGGTAGCCGACGGCGGCGGTGCCGAGGGTGAGGTTCTCGATAAGACGGAGAACACGGAGCCGGTCCTCGGTGGAGACGGAGTCGACGCCCTTCAGGTACTTTTCGATGACCGGGCCGAGCTTCGGGTGGCGGAAGTCCTTTTCGGACGGCGCCGTCACCATGAGGCCGCCGGCGATGTCTTCGGCCAGACGAGTGATCTCGTACGGGAACCGGGTGATGTTCTGTTTGCAGACGTTGGCCAGGAGGAGGTTAATCAGGTAGTTGCCACTCGAGGTCTTTTTGCCTTCGCAGGAACAGGCGATGCCACAGGAGTACAGCGTTTCATTGAGGTGGGTCATTTCAATGAGCTTGTCCTTGACGTGGGAGGCCTTCTGGGCGCCGTTCATGTCGGCGGCGAGGGCGGCCGCGCCGATGAGGACGTCGCCGACGCCGACCTTGCAGCCGCCGTAGGACTGGCGGTGGTAGCCGGCGAAGCGTTCAACCAGCATGCCGGCGAAGTCGCATTCGCCGTCCAGGAAGATGCGGTCGTTCGGGACGAAGACGTTGTCGAAGATAACGAGCGCTTCCATTCCGCCGTATTCGCAGTTGCCGACGTCCATGGTCGAACCTTCAAGCTTCCGGGTGTCGCAGGACTGGCGGCCGATAATCATGTAGAGGCCCTTCGAGTCCATCGGCACGGCGAAGGAGACGGCATAGTCCTTGTCTTCTTCCCGCATGGCGATGGTGGGCATGACGATGACTTCGTGGGAGTTCGTGATGCCGGTCTGGTGGGCCTTGGCGCCACGGACGACGATGCCGTCGGGGCGGCGTTCAACGACGTGGAGGTAGAGGTCCGGGTCGGACTGCTGCGACGGGGATTTGCCGCGGTCGCCCTTCGGGTCAGTCATGGCGCCGTCGACGGTCCAGTCGCCTTCCTGCACCTTCAGCATGTAGTCCTTGAAGCGTTCGTGGTACTTGGTGCCGTGCTTTTCGTCGCACTCGTAGGTGGTGGACCAGAGGGCGTTGAAAGCGTCCATGCCGACGCAGCGCTGGAAGCAGGAGGCGGTCTTGTTGCCGCAGAGCCGCTGCATCTTGACCTTCTTAATGAGGTCGTCGGGGGACTGGTGAATATGGGTGAAACGGTTGATTTTCTTCCCGGTGAGGGGGGAAGTGGTGGGCATCAGGTCCTCGTATTCGGGCTGTTGGGCCAGATCATAGGTGGCCTTGACCGAGTTGAGGGAGGGGCGGAGAATCGGGTTGGTGGCCGAGGACTCCACCTTTTCACCAAACATGTAAATTTCCATGTTGATGTTCTTGATGCTGTCCACATACTGTTCGCCGGTCATCATGGTGCGTGTTCCTTTCGAGAGTGGTAAAGCCGAAACCGAAATACGCCGGGCGCCGAAAATTTACAGGGAAAATGTAGCTTCGCGGAAGAAACCACACGCCTGTAAAAGCCGGCCACACGACGCGGAAACAAGGAATCCCATAAGATTGAAGTAGTATCCCCGGGAACATGATAAGTCAAGCGAGAAACCGGTCCGGGCGAACAATTTCGCCCGAAACCGTAACCCTCGCCGGAGCCGTCCGGCAGACACTGCCTGAGTCACACAGACGCGCCTAATTTTACGTACAATGAGACCTGTCGTTAAAATGGGGAAAGTATTCGCGAAATAACCGAACTCATATTAAAAATGGCAGCCGTTTAAAGGTTTGAAGAACCAGAAAAACATTACTCTTGAATGAAGCCTCACGGAGAGCTGATTATCGAGTACGACATGGCA
>JAJBTL010000009.1 GCA_020860865.1 Planctomycetota bacterium
GACCCGGACAGCAGCTACGCGACCGGCCGCATCGATCTGTCGGGCGCCGGCAGCGCCTTCACGATGGCGCGGGACGCCCGCCTCCGCGTCGGCGGCAACAACGCCATAACCATCACCTCGGACGCCGCCAATCCATCCGCCGGCGACCGGCAAGGCACGCTGACCTTCAATAGCGGCACTTTCGACTTCGACCTCGGGAACGCGGTCAATTCGACAAAAGGCACCTACGAAAATCCCATGCTCAGCCTCAAAGCAGATCGCATCGACTTCAACGACACCATCACCATAAACCTGACCTCGGTCCCGGCGACGGGCGGCTACTACGTCCTCGTCCATAAAGACGCGAACAGCGGCACCGCCTTCAGCCTGGTGAACAACACCGTCTCTTCCACCGTCACCTACCGGGGACGGCCCATCACCGGTTCGCGCCTCAGCGAAGCGTTCAAGGTCTCCACCCCGGACGGCGACACCATCGTCCTGTCACCCGGTTATATATTCAATAAAAACCTCGAATGGCGCACCGACGCCACCCTCTGGTCCCTGAACGACGACCTGTGGAACGACACCGGCACCGACTCTCGAACAGATACCTCGTTCATGCCCGGCGACGCCGTCATCTTCACAGCCGACCATGTATCGACGACCGTCGACGTCGACGAGGAAATGCAGGTGTCGTCGTTCACCGTCACCGGCGGCAGCCACTCCTTCACGGGCGAGGCGATCGTCAACGCCACCACTGTTGTCAACGCGAACGGCGGCACTGTCACCCCGGTCAACCTGACGAAAAAGGCTACGGTGAAGAACGGCGGCGAAGCGACCTTCGCCAACCGCATTGATTTCGAAAACGGCCTCGACATCGAATCCGGCGGCAAGGTGACGGTGACGACCGGCGGCTTCCTCGCCGACCGGATGGCGGTGGCGGTGGCGGGCGAACTCGTCTACGATGTGGCGAACGGCCAAACATACAGCCAGGCCGGCGCGCTGTCCGGCACCGGCACGGTGGTGAAGGCGAACGACGGCACCCTCGTCCTGTCCGGCGGCGGGAACTTCGCCGGGACTTTTGCCCAAGAGGCCGGAATAGTCGAACTGACAAACAACCTCGGCTCCCGTTACAATCAAGCCGCCGGCACCCTGTACACCCGGGACGGCGTCGCCATCGGGAAGGACGTCAGCCGGGCCTGGACGATATCCCCCGGCAACCGGAAGTCGCTCGCCGACCTTGCCGTCGGCGGCGATATGACCCTTCGTAACGCCACCATCGAAATGGACGTCAGCAATCACGCGAACGACGCCATCCGCGTCGACGGCGCCGTCCACCTGGACGGGACCACGACGGTCAGCATCGTTTTGGGGGAATGGAGAAAGGGCAAATACACCCTCGTAACCGGCGCCAGCCTTTTTGAAAACTCGGGCGCGAACTTCGACACCACAGGCACCGCCCCGAACGGGCGGCGAAGCGCGGAAACGTATGTCGAAGGGAACAACGTCATTCTTGAACTGAAAAACGAGGCGAACCGCAACCTTATCTGGACCGGCGCGGACAAGGACAGTCCGGAAAAATGGTTCTGCCAGGCCGAAAACTGGCGCACCATCGACAACGACAAGGCCGTCACCCAGTTCCTCGACGGCGACGCCGTCATCTTCGACAATGTCACGAAGGACGTCCACGTCTGCAAGCCTGGCAATGTCTTCGTCTCCTCACTCCTTATCCGGAACGGCGCCACCGTTTCCTTCTACAACGTGGACGAGGTGTCCACCGTCGTCTCCATGGGCGCCGACGAGGTCAATCCGCACGACTGGGACGGAATCACCGTCAGTAAGGATCTCCGCGTCACCGGCGAAAACTCCAGCGCCCATTTCAGAACAGCCGTCAACCTCGCCGGCGGCCTCAAGGCCTACAACGGCGGCGAAATGCGGTTTTCCAACCAGGTTGAATCGGCTGCCGGCATTATCCTCGGTTCGGCCGGCCGCGCCGTCCTTCTGGACGGTGGTGAAATCGCCGACAACACCGCCATCGTCTTCGACCCGAATCTCGTCTCCGACCCGGGCGACACCTACGGCCTTGACGTCGCCGCCGCGACCGCCGCCGCGCCGCGTGTCGGCGAAACCGCCGGCGTCTTTTCCGTCAACCGGCGGGAGGATTACCGCTGGAGCCATTCCTTGACCGGCCCCGGCATTCTCCGAAACGACGGCGCCGGCGTCCTCTGGTTCGTGGACAATTTGTCCTGGTCCGGCGGCACCATCCGGACGGACGACCAGCAACTCGGCATCGGCTTCCCGGACGACGCGGCCGGGCCCGCCACCATCGACGTCGGCCGCTTCGAGGTCGGCGCCGAAGGCAGCGTCGTGTTCCACACCCGGTACAACGCGGACGCGGACACCCTCGTCTCGTCACTCCTGACCGCCGACGACATCGTCCTCGCCGGGCGGGTCAAGGCGACAGTCACCGACCTCAGCCACATCACGGCGGAGACGGACGCCGTGACCACGGAAAAACGGACCACGGTGGCAGAGGCCCGAAACACCCTCGACCTGGTGGACGGCGCTGTCCTCCAGGGCGACCGCGCCCTCTACAGTTACCGCTTCGAGGTCAATCCGGACAACGATACCCATGTCGACCTCGTTATCAGCCCCATCTTCACGGAGGAGGAGGAGGTGCCGGAGGCGGTGGACGCCATTCTCGCCTCCACGAACAGCCGGAACGTCATGGACGCCCTGTTCCAGGCCACGCCGACGGCGGGCGGCGAACTCGAGGCGCACTACCAGGCCATCCTGAACGCCGAGGACAACGACGATCTGAACCGCCTCGTCCGGGAAATCAACGGCACCCAACTGGCCGGCAGCGCCGGCATGACCGCGAACGCCGCCTCGCGCCTGCCGGGCTGGCTTCGGAAAAATCCCCTCGGCGCCACCGGCATCCTTGATTCCCTCCAGGACCGGTTGGCCGGCGACAACGCCCTCGCCTCGGCGATTCCGCCGTTTTCGGAACAGTCGCCCTGGCGCTTCCTCGGCGGCGCCATCGGCGAACGCACCCGCCTCCACGGGAAAGACGGCGAAGCCGGCTACCGGATAAACACCTGGGGCGGCGCCATCGCCATGGACCGCATGCTCCACGCCGCCACCCCGGGAAACGGCTGGCGCGTCGGCGCGGCGATGGAGGCGGACTGGTCCAAAATGCGCTGGACCGAGAATAACGGCACCGCCGACGCCGACACCGTGTCCTGGGCCGTCTACGCCAAGGCCGAGGCAGGCCGCTGGTTCGCTTCGGCCATGGCCGACTTCGGCATAACCAGGACAAAGACCCGGCGTCACCTGCCGACAAGCGGCCTCGCCGCAACGTCCAAATACACATCCCACTGG
>JAJBTL010000271.1 GCA_020860865.1 Planctomycetota bacterium
AAAATCGCCGGCTTTCGCAATACCGATCAGAACTTGAAACCCCCGCTCCAAGTCCGTCTCGACAAGGTCGGGAAAATAATTTCCTTCATAGCCATCATCTCCGCCATCGGCCTCTTCGCCATGGGATCGGTGCAGGGCGAGGATTTCTGGAACATGATGCTCCTCGCCGTCTCCCTCGCCGTGGCGGCGGTGCCGGAGACGATGGCGCTTATCGTCACCCTGTCCCTCAGCCAGGGCATCAAGAAGATGGCGGCGAAAAGCGCCCTTATCCGGAAGCTCCAGGCGGTGGAGACGCTCGGCAGCACGTCCGTCATCTGCTCGGACAAGACCGGCACCCTGACCCATAACCGGATGGCGGTGCAACGCCTCTGGCGCTATGGGGACGAACCGGTGGCGGACTCGGCCGACCTCTCGGACAGCCAGCGGAATTTCCTGGAAAAACTCGTCCTCGCCAGCACCGCCACGGTGGAACGGGACGACGACGGCCAGACCGTCATCCTCGGGGACGCCACCGAATCGGCGATTCTCCGTCTCCTCCTCGCCAAGGGAATCGACCGGAACGCCCTCCTCGAGCGCTACCCGAAGGTGGCGGAAATCCCGTTCTCTTCGGCCCGAAAAATGATGACGACCGTTGTCCGGCGGCCGGAAGGCGGCTATCTTGTCCTGACAAAAGGCGCCTACGACCGCCTGCCGTTCGACAGGCACGATGCCAACTACATGGCCGACCTCGACCGGGTCCACGACGCCTTCGCCGCCGACGCCCTCCGGGTCATCGCCCTCGCCAGCGCCACGGTTGACGACCTGCCGCCGGAGAAAGATCTGGCTGATTTGGAAAAGGATCTCCGGTTCGAGGGCATTGTCGGCCTTATCGATCCGCCGCGTCCGGAAGCGGCCGAGGCGATTGTCAAGGCGAAGCGGGCCGGCATCAGGACTGTCATGATAACGGGCGATCACGCCTCCACCGCCGGCGCCATCGCCCGGGATCTCGGAATTATCGCCGCCCGTGAAGGCATTATTGCCGGCCAGGAATTAGCGAATCTTAGTGACGAGGACCTCGTCGGCAGTATCGAATTTTATTCGGTGTACGCCCGTGTTTCGCCGGAAGACAAGATACGCATTGTCGAAGCCTGGCAAAGCCGCGGCGCCGTCGTCGCCATGACCGGCGACGGCGTCAACGACGCGCCCGCCCTCAAGGCCGCAGACGCCGGCGGCGCGTTGGGCCGGACCGGCACCGACTTCGCCAAGGGCGCGTCGGACATGGTCCTCACCGACGACAACTTCGCCACCATCATCGACGCCGTCGCCGAAGGCCGGAACGTCTTCTCGAACATCCGGAAGGTGATGTATTTCCTCATCGTCTGCAATATTTCGGAAATAGTCGTCATGCTTGGCGCCCAACTCATCGGCTGGGGCGTGCCGGTGACGCCGATTATGCTCCTCCTTATTAACGTCCTCGGGGACGGCGTACCCGGTATCTGGCTCGCCTGGGAGCGGTCCGACCCGAGAATAATGGACCGGCGGCCCATCGCCCGGGACGAAAGCTTTTTCGGCGGCGGCATTATGGAGGTGATTATCCAACAGACCATCGCCTTTTCCGTGGTGGCCTGGGCCGCCTATTATATCGGCGCCTTCAAGACGCTGCCCGGCGGTCCCGGGCCAAGCCACGGCATCGGCCAGACCATGGCGTTCCTTGTTCTCGGCTACACGTCCATTATCCACGTCTTTACCGTGAGGAGCCGAAAGTCCGTCTTTAAACGCACTGTCCGGGACAACATGCCCATCCTCTACAGCGCCATCGCCATGATTGTCGTCTTTGCCTGCCTGGTGATGGTACCGTCCCTCGCCGACCTGTTCGGCTTTACCGCCCTTGGATCGACGCACTGGCTGGTTATCGCCGGACTTTGCGTGGTGCCGACACTGGTCGCCGAGTATGAGAAATTCTGGGACAACCGGAAGCTCCGGACCATGGAAAAGAACCGGGTGTTCCAGCAGCAGGCCCTGGCCGATTAATCAGGCGGAACGCTTTTTTTCCTCCACCGCGCCCTATTCACCGCGTCCGTTCCGGGCGCGGTTTTTTTCCGGAAATATCAATTTTTTCCAAACTTCACCGAACGGTCGGTACAGTTTCGCGACAGTTATTCAGTGACCCCTACCTCCAACTTCCGGCCGGGTTGTCCCGGCCTTGAACGACGCCTCACCGTCTGCCACCGGTTGCGGCGTATTTCAGTGCATGGAATCGAGGTGCGTCATGACGCGGAAATCCTCCAGGGAAGCGATACTGGACGCCACCGAACGGGTTATCTCCCGGGACGGTCTGGCCGCCACCACCATGAGCGCCGTCGCCGACGAGGCCGGCATCAGTAAGGGCGGCCTTTTCTACCACTTCACCGGCAAGAAGGAACTCCTCCTCTCCATCATCGACCGCTACCTGGCCCGGTTCCACCAGCGCCGGCGCCTCATTGCCGCCGCCCTGCCGGACAGTCCGCTTCGTCCACTCAAAGCCTATGTCCTCGCCAGCCTCGAGCTTCCGGAACCGTCGCCCCGGCCGTTGTCGAATCTCCTGACGTTACTGGACGACGCCGACCTGCGGGAAAAGGTCCGCGTACACCACGTCGGCCTCTTTTCCGAACTGACCGGTTCTGTTGACCGGCCCGAATGGATCGCCATGATCCTCTTCGCCACCGACGGCCTGTGGGTGGCGGATTATTGCGGACTGGATACGGCAACCACGGAGCTTCGCGATCGCATCACCGCCGCCCTCACCGATCTCATCGAGTATTACGAGAAACAGGTCGTTGCCGGACAGCGGGACAACGGCGGGCCGCCGTCCGCCGCCGAACCCGTCGCCCTCTTGGAGGACCAGCCATGTGGAATTCGTTAAGGAAGAAGGGGATTGTTGTCAAGGTGGCCGCCGCCGTCGGTATTGTGCTTGTGGCGGCGGTGCTCCTCCTCCCGGATAACGGCAGGGGCGAACCGGCCGTGCCGGCGCCGACGCGGCCGCCTGTCATGGTGCGGCTGACAGAGGCGCGGGAGATGGATTTTTACGAAGTCCTGACTTCGGACGGCAGTATCAAGACCCGGTTCTCGTCGTTGGTCGCGCCTCGTGTCAGCGGCGTCATCGACGACATCCAGGTCAGGGAAGGGGACATTGTCGTGGCCGGGAAGACCCGCCTGTTCCAGGTCGATAATGAGAAGCTTCTCCAGGCCCTCGACCATTCCCGCCAGTCCCTCGTCATTGCCCAATCGAACCTGGACGAGAAAAAGGCAAGCCGGGAAAAGGCGGTCGCCGATGTCGAGCAGGCGGAAAAGGACTTTGCCAGAACAAAGTCCCTCTACGAAGAAAAGGTCATGACCCTGAGC
>JAJBTL010000182.1 GCA_020860865.1 Planctomycetota bacterium
GATGATCCCGGCCTGGCCGAGCCCTTCCAGAAAGGCGGCGGCGTGTTTGGCCGCTGGAACTTCCGGCCCGCCCGGACCTCCCCTCCCGGCCGCGTGACGGATACCTCCATATGGATATGCAATCGGGCGACGGCAACTGCGTCAAATACCTTAAGCGGGCCGAGTACTACCAGGCCGAAGGCCTGCCGTGCCACGCGCTGGTGGAACTGGACCAGGCCGTCCTCGCCGCCCCGAACCTGGCCGAAGCCCGGATCTGCCGGGCCGAATGCCTGCGCCGCCAGGGCCGTCTGGCCGAAGCCGAAGCCGATCTGGAAGTCGCTGTCCGGAACGCGCCCGGGAACCCGGAACCCTGCGTCCTCATGGCCCAGACCCTAGCGGCCGGACGTGACTACGCGAATGCCCAACGCTACCTCGACCGGGCCGAAATCATCGACAGCGACTGGCACCGCATCTACCTTATTCGTGGCGATGTCCTCCTCGCCGCCGGCCGCTCGGACGACGCCCACCGGAGTTACCGGGAAGCGGTGCGCCGGGCGCCGGACAATGTCGAGGCCCTCACCGCCCTCGGATTTCTCGTTCTCGACCGGGGCGACCCGGGTGACGCCCACCGTCTGGCGGAAAAGGCCCTGGCGGCCAGCCCGAACAGCGTCGACGCCCGCCTCCTCCGCGCCCTTGCCATGGCGGCGAACGGCAGGACGGAAAAAGCCCTGTCTGAACTGTCCCGCGCCCACCGCCTGAACCCGGACCACTTCCGGGCCAGGCTCGAACGGGCCGTCATCTTCCTCCGTCTCGGACGGGTGGACGAGGCGTTCGACGACTTTTCCCACTGCGCCGGACGGGAACCGAAAAACCCACGCGTTCTTGGCGGCCTCGGCGAAAGCGCCTGGCGCTGCGGCCGGGTCAAGGAAGCCATCGACGCCTTCGACCAGGTTATCGAACTCGGCCACAGCGGGCCGGAGATTTACATCGGCCGGGCCGAAGCGCTGGCCATGACCGGCAGACGGGACGAGGCGGTCCGGGACTGCACCCGTGCCCTGGCCCTAAGCCCGTCGAACCCGGACATCTATGCCAGCCGGGGCATGTTCAATATGGAAATCGGCCGCTACGACGAAGCGATGCGCGACCTGTCGAAAGCCATCGCCCTCGACGGCGACCTGGTCGAGGCGATTGTCGCCCGGGGCGAACTCCGGGGCCGGCAAGGGGACCGGTCGGGTGCGACGGCGGACTTTGCCGTGGCGGTGAAGTTGAGCCCGGACGATCCGGAACTGATCGCCCGCTGGGTCAGGTCCATCGGAGACGGCGGCGACGCCGCGACCGCCCTCCAGTTCCTCGAACGCGAACTCCCGGGACATCCCGGCTACGTGAGCCTGGTCCTCCTGTTGGCCTATCTCCTCGCCGAAGCGGGACGGACGGCGGAAGCGGGCGCGGGGTACCGGGAGGTCATCCTGTCGAACCCGAACGAGATGGAGCCGCACCTCCGTTTGGCCGAATTCCATGAACGCCGGTCGGAATGGACCGAGGCGCTGGCCGAATACGATGAAGCCATTCGCCTTGAACCGAGCGACCCGTTCCCCCGCCTTATGCGGGCGTCGCTTCTGGAACGGATGGGTTTGTCGGCCGAAGCCGAGGGCGAACGGGCGGCGGCCAGCAGCCTCCGCCGCCTGCGCGGACGGTGACGGTCGGTCGAGACAGCCTTTCTCTTTATACAATATCGCCGCGATGACCAGTCATCGCGGCGATAGTTTTCCTGTTCCATTTCGATCAGTGCAATACGCCGCTGGTACTGGTGTTTTCGCCGGCGCGGGCGCGGAGCGTCCGGGTCGAGAACCAGCAGATGAGGGAACCGATGGACGTCATGGCGCAGCCTTGCCAAAATGAAAACGACAGGGACTGATTGAGAAGCGTCGCGGCGATGAGGGCGGAAAACACCGGTATCATGTACGACGCCGCCGACAGTAAGGTGACATTGCCGTAGAGGATGCCGATGTTCCAGGTGGCGTAGCCGAAGGCAAGCGCCGCCGCCGCCACCACGACCATAAAGAAGGAACCGACGGACAGCGGCAGGGCCGGGTTATCCGCCATGGCGAATTTGACCCAGAGAATGACCGCCGTCAAAATGAAAAAGAAGGTGATGCCGTTCTTGCCCTGGGCCATCCGGCTCGTCAGGGTGCAGTAGACTCCCCAGAACAAGGCGCCGGCGAAGGCCATGCCGTAACTGGCCGGGTTCGACTGGATGTTCTGCCACATGAGGCCGAAGTTGAGGCCCTCGTCGCCGCCGACGACAAGACAGACACCGACGAAGGCGAGCACCATCCCCGGTACAATCAGCCAATTGGCCTTCTGGCCGTTAAAAAGTATGGCCATGGTAATGGTGATACTGGGCCAGAGATAATTGACCATCCCGACTTCCATGGTCTGCCGGGCGGTGGTGGCGAGGCCGAGGGACAGGGAGAAACAGAGTTCGTAGACGCAGAAGAGAATGCTGGCGATTATCAGGTAGGTCCGGGGGAATTCCGACAACTTCGGAAAACCGAACGACAGGTAGAGAAGCACCGCGCTGACCGTGTACATCAGGGCCAGCCCGCCAACCGGGCCGAGGGCCTCGGTTACCAGGCGGATGCAGCCGATGTTGGCGCTCCACAGAAGAACGGAGATGAGGCCGATGAGCGTCGCTTTTCTTGGATTCATATGCCACCTTTTCGAACAGGCCGTCCGGCCCGCCATATACCGCCCGAAGCGTTCCACGTCATTCCCCGCAGGGGCTTTCGGAACACTCCACTCACCGCGTCCGCATCGGTGAAGATTCGATCAGAAGACTCGTCCGCGCCGATTCCATGCCGTATCGTCAATCCCCTGCGCGCCCGCGAAATGAAAAAACCCCGACAGCACATGCACCCTTGATCGGGCTCACCTGCTGTCGGGGCTGAACTAGAATCAGCGGACGACCTTTGTCCGTGATCCGGCCTCGTGGCCGTATTATGGATCTTCCCTATATGGAAATCAACGAGGATTCCCGGAAATTTTCAGGGGCGAACCGACGTTGTTTTCACCGTCATGGCGTCACGAAAAAGCGCCTTGTGCCGCACTGTAATTCGCCTTTCCACGACGACACGGTCCGGAACACAGTTCTATGTAATATCCTGCAGTCGCTGCGGGCACCGGTCTCGTGCGGCTGGGCGATTTGGCTTAATTCGATTTCCTGGCGCCGGAGCCGGTACTGGAGGTTCTGTCGGCTGACGCCGAGGGAGCGGGCGGTTTTCGAAATGTTCCCGCGGTTTTCCTTGAGCGCCTTCGTGAGAATCCGCCGTTCGACATCGTCAAGGATCTGCGGCAGGGACAGCGGTTCGTC
>JAJBTL010000197.1 GCA_020860865.1 Planctomycetota bacterium
TCGGCTCCGACGACACCCTGAGCCTCATGGTCCTCGTCCAGGGCAGCAAGTCGGTGGAGCTGTTGTCCGAAAGCCTTCTCGCCATCCCGGGTGTCGTCCAGGTCAAGGTCAACGCCACCAAAGAAGAGTGACGGAACAGCCCGGGGCCATTCCGTCACTCAAGTCTGAAATTCATAGAGAAACGCACTGTCCGTCGATTTTACCCGTTTTCCAAATCATTCATCCGCACCCGGACCGCGTGGGCGTGGGCGGTGAGGAATTCGCCTTCGGCCAACGTGATAACCTTCTCGCCGGTGGCTTTGAGCCGTTCCCGGGTATACCTGATGACAGACATGTCTTTCTGGAAATCGGCGACGCCGAGGCCGGACGAAAACCGCGCCGCGCCCGTCGTCGGCAGTACGTGATTGGTGCCGGCGAAGTAGTCGCCTATGGGTTCTGTCGACCACGGCCCAAGGAAGACGGCGCCGGCATTGATGACCATGGCGAGGAGCCGTTCCGGATTCTCGGTCTGAATTTCGAGGTGCTCCGGCGCGATGACGTTGGCGGCGGCCAGGGCCTCGTCCAGGTCGCGGCAGACATAGACGGCGCCGTAGCGGGACAGCGCCCGTTCGATAGCGTCCGACCGTTCCAGGCTGGACAGGAGCGCGGCCACCTCCTTTACCACCGCGCCCGCCAGGGTCTGGTCGTCCGTGAACACGATGCCGGACTCGTAGCCGGAACCGTGTTCAACCTGTGACAGGAGGTCGGCGGCGATGTATTTCGGGTTGGCGGTCTTGTCGGCGATTATGACAATTTCCGACGGACCCGCCACCGAATCGATGCCAACAAGGCCGAACACCTGCCGTTTCGCCGTGGCGACGTAGGCATTCCCTGGTCCGACAATCTTGTCCACCCGGCCGACAATGCCGGCGCCGTGGGTAAAGGCGGCGATGGCGTGGGCGCCGCCCATTTTGTAGATTTCCTTGAGGCCGAGGTAGCCGGCCACCGCCAGCATGTGGGGACTGATTGTCCCGTCTTTCCGGGGCGGTATGGCGACGGCGATTTCCCGAACGCCGGCCAGTTGCGCCGGCACCGTGTTCATCATCATGGACGAAAACAAGGGCGCCGTCCCGGCCGGGCAATAGACACCGACCCGCGAGATCGGCAAGACCCGTTTCGACAACACCACCGAATCCGGGAAATCGACGGAATAGCTTTTCCGGATCTGCGGCTCGTGGAACCGGCGAATATTGGCGACGGCGTCCCGGATGGCGTCCATGAACTGGTCCGAGACCTGGCTCCGCGCCACCGCGATTTCTTCCGGCGTTACCCTGAGGGCGGCTTCGTCCGGGAGCGGCGCGTCGAACTGGCGGACGTATTTAAGGAGCGCCTCGCCGCCGCCGGATCGGATGTCGGCGATAATCTTCGCCACGGTGACGCCGATGTCGTTGTCAAAATCCGCCGCCCGATCGACAATGTCCAGGAAGCGTTCGTCGGTGGGCGAAAAAGTGCGTACTTCCAGCATGATCATTCCATTCACGTAAAAAATGAACACAGCCAAAAACACTGCGGCCGACAGGATGCGGCCGCAGCGGGATTTCACCACAGAATCTCAACCTCATCAAATCACAGGAACGCCGTCCATGTCAGAACGCTTCAGGACTTGATGTTCTTGTCCTTCAACATGCCGTCGCGGTAATCGGCCCATTGCTTGTCCGACGTGATAAAGCTGAACCGTCCCCGAAGGTCAAGGAAAAGCCGCCAGATATCGCCGCTGAGACGGGTAATCAACTTGAGCCTCACCAGGTTGTGGAGGAAGTCGAACAGGTGGATATGGAACACCTCGGACTCGCCGGACTCGACGCCACGGGCACGATCGTTCGCTTCCTGCACGGTCCGGAGGCCTTCAAGAAGGCGGGACAGGTCGGCCAGGTGATCCGCCACTTCCGGGCGCCGCAAGGCCGGGCACAGGTAGATTTTCCGCATTAGGGCGGACGGCGACGCCTGGGCGTCCCGGAGAAGGGCGCCGGCTATTTCCACCGCCTGCACCAGGCTGTAGGTGGAGAGGGCGCTCTCGAACGACACCATCTCCGGCTTTTCCGGGCTGATCGCCCCCGGTCCCTTGACGCCGGACGCTTCCCGGCCCAAGGACTTCAAAGCGTCCTCCGCCTCGTGTTCCTGGCCAAGCGCCTGCATGAGGCCGGCCCGGAGATTCGCCGCCGCCGGCACCAGGTGCTCCGGCACTTCCATCCGGTCAAGCTGTTTCAACGCTTCGTAGGCGCCCGACGACCGCGCTTCCAGTTCTGTTTCAAGGCGGCGGACCAGGCGGTGCAGTTCGTCTATGAACAAGGCTGACGCCTGGCCGGACGACTGCGCCTGCATGGCCTGCAGTTCCTTCTCCCGGTTCTCAAGGGCGCGCTGGATGCGGAGCCGTTCCATCCGTTCCGATTCGACCTCGTTTTTCAGGCGGTCGACTTCGAAGCGGGCCCGGCGGCTTTCCATATCGACGCCGGTGGCGGTGTTCTGCGTTCGGGTGAGTTCGTCCTTCAGGGTCTGCGTCTCGGTGGTAAGGAGGCTGACCCGGCTTTCCAGTTCGCGAATCTGCGCCTGGTACGAGGTCTCCATGGTGCGGCGCGATTCTTCGCCCGCTATCTTGATGCCTTCCAGTTCGTTCAGTTTGGAGCGCATTTCGTCGATCTGGCGGGATAATGCTTCCTTCTCGACCGCCAGGGAGTTCCGCCGCCGCTCTTCCGTCAGGGCGCGGGCGCGGAGTTCCTTGGCTTCACTGTCGGCCGCTATCCAGGCCTGCATATAGCTGTGGGCCTTTTCCGACATGGTGTTGAGTAATGCGTTAATCTGGTTGGCGACGCTCTCCACCTCGCCGGCGCCGTAGAGGACGGAAAACTCGCGCCTGGCGCCGGACGGCGCTGCCGCTCCGGCCGGTACGGGCGGCGTCGGGTACGCCGCCGGAGCGGCCGGTGGCGGAGGCGGCGGCAACGGCGCATCGGTGATGCCGCTGACTCCGGCCTGGGCCAAGGCGGTGGAGACGTCCGGGCTGATGATGGCGGTTTCGGCCGCGTCCATCGACGGCGCCGGCGTTGGCCGGGGCGGAGGCGGCGGGGCCGCTTCCGAGACCTGGCGGAGAAGCTCTTCCATGTCGAGGTCGCCGAGATCGTCGGCGCCGTTTTCGCCACTGTCGATTTCGGCGGCAACCGAATCGAGGAGCGATTCGACGTCGTCTTCGGACGAGGCTTCGTCAGCCGGCTCGGGAATCGGTTCCGGTTCCGGCTCGGGCGCCGGTTCTGGTTCAGGCTCGGGTTCTGCCGGGGCTGGTTCCGGTTCCGGCTC
>JAJBTL010000414.1 GCA_020860865.1 Planctomycetota bacterium
GCCATTTTGACGAAGTATACGGCGGCGAGACGAGGTTATAGAACGGCTTCTAGTCAGCTTTGATAACGACACGGGCACCCGACCTCCGGGTGCCCGTATGAGTATACAAAACCAATCGGCATTTTCATGCCAAATCGAAAACCGGTCCAAACGACGGCATCGTCATACAGGCGCCGCCGTCGGTTCCTGACGGGCTGTCGGTGCCGAATCGGCCGGGGTCGCCGGCGTTGCCGCACCGACCGGAACAGCCGGCTCCTCAGTCGAAGCAGCCTCGCCGTCAACCTTGCAGCCATCGGCGGCAAGGCATCCGTTCAGGGCGTGCTGGAGGATATTTTCATCCTCGTGGGTGAGAGAGGTTTTAATCACCTTGCCACCCGTCCCGACCAGTTCCTCGAGAACCTTGTCGTGCGTCGCCTTGTTGAATAGGACAAGAAGAAGCGATGTTCCCGGCTTAAAGTTCGCGGCGATTTCCTTGACAAAATCGTCGCTGACGCCCATATCGGTCAAGGCGCCCGAGGCCGCTCCCGCTCCGGCGCCGATGGCGAGGCCAAGAATCGGGTTCAGGAACAGGAGACCGATGAGGAGTCCCCAAAATCCGCCGGCAAGCGCTCCCGCCGCCGTCAGGTGATACATTTGTTGCAGCGTGACCTTGCCTTGTTCATTTTTTATCGGCACCACTGCGTCTTCAAGGTCGAGCAGGTATTCCTTGTTCAACTTCATAAGCATCGAGCGAACTTCATTGGCTTTGTGCATATCGTTATAGGCGATGACAACCAGATCACTCATGACAATCCTCTTTCACGCGAGTCCGCCAAGCATGGCCTCCCCGCTGAGGCTGTCACGGAGAATTGGTCTGTCATTTCGCCTTTATCGATATTGTGTAGAAGCACTTCGAAAACTACTGTCTCGCCGCCGGCCGTCCCGCCACTGCCTTACTCCCGCGCCAGCCGCCGGAAATCCATATCCTCGAACGCGAAAATGCAATCGGCCAGTTCCAGCGTGCACAGGAACGTCAGGTCGATGCTGTCGCCGTCGATCTGGCGCATGAGTTCCCTGGCCCGGGCGGCGTGGACCGTTATCCGCAGTTCCGAATACCGCACCGCCTGGCCGGTCTCGATAAGGAATCCCCAGTCCGACGATATCGCCAGGAACAGCTCCCGGACCGCCTGGTTGAGGGCGCGGATGAGGAGCGGGTGTTCGGTGTTCTTGTGTTTGGTCGCGAGATCGATCATCTGCTGCCCAAGCCGGTACATGTGGCGGTAGACCCAACAATTCGGCTGATAGCTGCGGCCGTCCACCCAGGTCTGGAAATAATCCTTTTTGCCCCATGAACTGGCGCCCGGCATCATCTTCTGGTGCGTCGAATTTTCGGCGAGGTACTCGGACGGCGTGACCGGCCGCACTTCCTGCTGATCGAAAAGAAGTTTCCGGAACACCGATTCGATCCACATCGGTCCTTCTTCCCACCAGTGGCCGAACAGTTCCGCGTCGTAGGCGGAGACGATCATCGACTTCCGGTTGGTACTCCTGAGGACGTGATTCGCCTTGACGCCACGATAGTAGGCGAACTGGCCGGCCTGTTCGTGGACCGTGCCTTCCGCCCACATCGGATTGTAGTAATCCTTTTCGCCGAGGCTGCCGCCCTTTTTCGAAATGCGGTAGTACTTGATGCCGGTGTTCCGGCGGACATTGGCGGTCTGGAAATATTCCGGCAGATAATCCCAATCCGCCTCGTAGCCAAGGTCCCGGTACCATTCCTTATAATTCGGGTGGCCGGGATAGCCGCCTTCCCGGGACCACACCGAGGCACGCGTCTCTTCGTCGATGCCGAAGAAGGCGACGCCGTTCGGCGAGATGACCGGCGCGTCGGTGCCGAAGAAGTTGCGGGTATCGCCTTCGACGATGCCGTTCGCGTTCACCAGCGTCCACTTGACGCCGGAGTCGGCGAGGAATTTGTCCACACCCGGTGTAAAGGCGTTTTCCGGAAGCCACATGCCTCGGGGTGCCCGGCCGAACGTGCGGGTATACTGGTCGACGCCGGTCTGGATCTGGCCGTGGACCAGTTCCGGCATATGTTTGAACAACGGGAGAATCATGTGCGTCGCCGCGCAGGTGATGACCTCGATTTTCCCCATGTCCTGGAAGTCGCGGTAGCCACGGGTGAGATCGCCTTCATAGGCGTCGAAGACCTCCTTGGCGATCCAGAACCGGTGGAGGGTCTGTTCAATCGTGTCGTACCACGGTTTCCCCTTGGAGTTGTCGCGTTCCCGGGTGGCGAGGGCGATCAGTTGGTCGATATGCCGGGCGGCGCGTTCCTTCAATTTCGGCGTCTGCATCATGGACAGAAGTGACGGCGTCAGGGACAGGGTGACGCGGAAGTCGACCTTGTCCTTCTCGAGTCGCCAGAACATATAAAGAAGCTGCGTATACACGGACACCACCGCTTCCATAAACCACTGTTCCTCGAGCGGCACATCGTATTCCGGGTGATGGATAAACGGCAGGTGCTGGTGAAGGACGAGGGACCAGTAGCCCTTTTCCTCGGCGGCGTAATGGGTGCGGTTTTTCCAGTAATTGTACTGGTTGATGCGCCATTCCGACGACGGCACCTCGAGGATGACGTTGTTCGGATCGACTTCGATGGACGGCCATTCGGCGTATTTCTGCTGATCGGTGCGGCTGCCCTTCGGCGCGTAGGCCGAGTTGGACCGGGCCACCACCTCAAAGTATTCGGTGCCGTTGGCGCGGTAGCCGAGTTCGGCGATGTAGTCGTTGTCCGCCTTGATGCGGACCCAGTATTCGTTCTTGTCGGCCAGGTAGTCGTCGATCTCGATAACGTCCTGGAAGTTGAACCCGTCGAACTCGATGCCGGTGCACTGGTAGACACGGAGAATGAGCCGGTTTTTCGAGAAGAAGTCGTCGCCGAACTTGGCCTTGAGGGTCTCCCGGCACTCGCTCCCCACTTCCCAGAGAATATACATCATCTCCGGGTCCTTCGGGACCAGGTAGAGGTAGGTGGCGTTGTAGAACGGATCGAGATACGGCACTTCCTTGAGGAGCTCGAGGTTTGGCTTGACCCTGATGCCCTCTTCGCCCGGGATGGATTCTCCCGGTTTCAGCCCGTCGTCTTCTTCCGGTAGAACCGCGCGCTGGACGCCGGTGTTGGCCGAGACGCGGCCGCCGGTGCGCATCACCTCGGGAAAATCGGCGGTTCGCCTGGTATGTTCTTCTTCGGCGAGGATGGCCTCGGGATCGACAACGGTTCCGGCGAGATCGTCCGCCAGGGAGTCCGGCGGTATCGGCCCGGTTG
>JAJBTL010000076.1 GCA_020860865.1 Planctomycetota bacterium
TGCGCGGGCGCGCGCCGCCGGCCTGGGTGATGTCGCCCGCGCCGACCTGGGTGTCGTAGCCGAATCCCTTGTCCCCGAAAATGTCGGGGGCGTGGGCGGCCTTGGCCGCCCTGACGACATCCTCGAACCCGGCTTCCGGATGGCCGTAGCGGATATTTTCCATCAGGGACGACCGGAACAGGAACGGCTCCTGCATGACAATGCCGATCTGGCGCCGGAGATCGAGGAGGCGGATGTCCCGGAGCGGTTTGCCGTCGATGCGGATTTCCCCGGAATCGACATCGAAGAACCGGCAGAGGAGGTTGATGATGGTCGACTTGCCGGCGCCGGACTTGCCGACGAGGCCGATCATCTCGCCCGGCTGCACTTCCAGGTTAATGCCCTTGATGACTTCCTTGCCGCGTTCGTAACTGAAATGCACATCCTTGAATTCGACATGTCCCCGGAACCGCTCCGTCGGCATGCCGCCCGTTGTTCTCACCGCCCCGGCCGGAACCGGCGCCGGTGCCGGGAGGGCGTTGGCCGGTTCGTAGGACTCCGGCGTGACGTCAAGGACGGTGAAGATGCGTTCCGCCGAGGCAAAGGCGTGGTTCATCCAGTTCGAAATGACGGTGAACCATTGGAGCGGCGTGTAAAACTGCCACATCAGGGCGATATAGGCGGTGATGGAGCCGATGGTCAGCGTCTCGTCGATGTCTCCGCCGGCGACGCGCCTGGCGGCGAAATACCACACCACCGCCACCGCCATCGACATGACCCAGAAGGTGCCTTCGGCAAACCCGGCATAGGCCCGGTCAATACGGACGACCAGGCCGAAAACGTCGGAGTTGAGATCGCCGAACCGTTCGGAACGGGCGTCTTCCTGCCCAGCGGCCTTGACCGCCTTGAGGCCGCGCATGGATTCGCCAAGCACGGTATGAAGGGTGGCCCAGCGGTTTCCTTCCTTCTGGAACAGGCTGTGGAGGCTTTTCTAAATCCAGCGGACGCCGCAGATAAGGATAGGTACAGGGATGAACACAATAAGCGCCAACCGCCAGTCCAGGCTCAGGAGCACCGTGGCGATGGCGAAAAAGGATAACGTGTTGACAAACAGGTACGGCAACCCGTCGATGAGGAAGTGCTGGAGTTCCTGGGTGTCGTGCATCACCCGGGAGACCAGTTCGCCGGCCTCGCGTTTCGAGAAATAGCCCATTCTGAGCTTTTGCAAATGGGCATGGAGCCGGGTGCGGAGATCGGCGATGAGCCGCGCCGCCAGCCAACTGGCCAGGTACGTCGAGACATAGCGGGTGATAAAAAAGACAAACCCGCACACCAGCATGAGGAATATAAGGAGCGGCAGCCGGTCGACCTGCCCGCCGATGATGACGCCGTCCGTAATCTCCTTCGTGATAATCGGCGGCATCACCCCGGCGATGACGCCGACCACCGTCGCCGAAACAAGGATGCCGAGACGGACGCGGTAGTCGCCGAGGAGCGACAGGAGGCGGCGGAAGACGGCGAAGAAGTTGATGCAGGCCGGACAGGTGGCGCCGCGTTCCGGCAGCGGATTGCCGCAGCGGGGACAAAGGGCGTCGCCTTCCGGTTCCGGGACGATTTCCGGCATGCCTTCAAGGATGGTATTAAGGAGGCGGCAGTAAACGCCGAACTCCGGCACCAGGGTCCGGGTGTATTTTACGAGGCGCCGTTCACCCCCGTTCCGGAGGGCGGCCACGAGGGACGATCCGCCCATCAATTCGACAATGCGGATTTCCTTAATCTCGTCCATACCGAGATCGAGGACGATGTCGTCCGTTGTCAGGGAGAGGAGGCGGTCGCCTTTCAGGACGAGGAAGCTTTCCCCGAACCGGCCGTCGGCGGTGAGGTCCGACCGTTCGGCATAGCGGACAGCGCCGTCCGGGTGGGCGGCGTCGAGGCGCCGGAGCAGGTGCGGAGGCAATGTATAGTCTAACATGGTTACCGGTTACCGCTTTCCAGGCAAAGGGACAAAGGCGTAAAAGAGGCCGCACAATTCAAGCAGAAGAGTAAATCTCTGTCGAGTCTCTTGATTTAAACCCGAACCTTCACTACAATCTTTAACACCCGATCGTGATAGTTTAAATGTTTATACCGGCGATTGCCAGAACACAGCAGCCGCATAGACGGGTCGGTCCGTTTCCGCGTCATAACGCGGATAGTCTGTGTAATTGTAACAAGAAGCCGTTCTATAGTGTGGAACAATTCCACAAAACGTCACCGTCGTTTGTCCGCGCCACCGGCCCGGTCAGCAATCACTGCATCCAGTTTTATCGAATGAAGGGTTCGCGGAACAGTGCGTGGCGTCGTATTTCATCGTCGTTACGCCCGGACCGGACGGGTACCGACCCCGATCCCAATCGGAGGCTGTACATGATTAGCGATGTCACCCTCAAAAAATTGCGAAAACTTTCCTCCACGTTCGCGGCGGTCGAGGTCGTGTCGCCTCTTGACGAATGGAAGGCCCTGGCCCAGGCGGCGGAGGATCTGGCCGGTTCGTTTCTCCAGGACGGCGATTCCGAAGCCCAGGAAGTCGCCACCCATATCCAGGAAGTGGCGCAGACCCTTTCGAAAGGTATCATAGCCAACCCGGAAGCGGGCGTAAAGGCGATCCAAAGCCTGACCGGCGTCCTCACCGATCTGGACGGCGGCCCCGGCATGGTCGAGTCCCACCGGAAACAAGCCATCGCCGAGGCCGGACTGTTTTTCCGCGACGCCAAAAAGGAGGAGGCCCTCGTCAACGACGCCACCGCCTTCGAGGACGACGAAGAAAAACGCGAAATGATCATGGCAATCGAGCAACGCATCGACGAACTCGAAAACGATCTCCTCGCCCTCGACCCGCCGGTCCGGGACTCGGACGAGGTCAGGTCCATTTTTCGCCAGTTCCACACCCTGAAAGGCGAAGGCGCCATCTGCGGCATGAAGTCGGTGGCGGAATTCTGCCACGGCATCGAAACGGAAATCGAGGGCGCCCGGAGCGGCACCCTTATCCTCACCAATGAAATTGTCTCGATTCTCCAGGAACTCACCGCCATTATCCGCCCGATTCTCGCCGGCGAAAGCCGCGAGGAAATCGGCGAAGACCTTATTGACGCCCTTATGACCGAACTCCACGAAGCGGTGGAGTCGGCCGGGAGCGAAGCGCCGGACGCGGACGAGGCGGAAGAAGAAGCGGACAGTGGCGAGGACAAGTTCGCCGACTTCTTTTCCGGCTTCGAACCGCCGCCGGAACGGGAATTCCCCGACCCGGCCGATCTCGCGCCGTCGGGCGACGACGCCTCCGGGCCGGCAG
>JAJBTL010000137.1 GCA_020860865.1 Planctomycetota bacterium
GGGCTGTCGTACTGGTTCTGATTCCCCGGCATCACTTCCGCTCCGCGACGGACCGGCGGCGCGGTCACGACGGAGCCGAGCGGGATGTTTCGGGGCGGAACGTCCTGGCGGGCGTCGGAATACTCGGCGGCCGGCTGCGACGCGGCGGCGGAACCGTAGGCGCCGGTATCGGTCCTCGGATCGTAGATGACGCGTTCCTCGCCGTCCGTGGTGTACCGGTTGTCCCGGCTGTCCTGGTACTCGCGGCTCTCCCGGTTGTCCCGGAACGACGTGGTCGGAACGGTCCGGTTGTCCCGGCCGTACTCGCCCGACGCCATGGCGCGGGTGTCTTCGTAGGAGTCCCGGGGGAGGAGGTTTGATTCCCTCGGGTATTCGCTTTCCGGACGGCGGCTCAAGGCGCTGTCGTAGCGGTCGAGGGCGGAATTGTAATCGTCTATGCGTTGCTGGATTTCGGCGAGACGGTCTTCTTCCCGGCGAATGAGATCGCTCCGTTGATCAAGGCCGCCACGCAGTTCCTCGACCCGTTTCCGCTGGGCCATTTCGCTTTCCCTGAGGCGGCGGAGATCCCGTTCCATGCTGGAATCGGGGCTGTACTGGTCGATGTTCTGGACCGGTGCGGTTTGGGCCGGCGCCTTCTTCCGGCCGCGCATGCCGAGGAAGCGGCTTCGGCCGCCGGTGCGGCCGCGCGGGGCGTTTGCGGCTGCGTCCGGCTCTTTGCCGCCACCGCCGAAACAGCCACAGGCGCTGACAAGAAGGAATGCGGCAAGGACGATGCACGGCGTGCGTGTGGATATTTGGCTATCCCCATTTCGTGATGGCTACGGAACGAACCGCCGGTTGAAATTGTTCGATAACTGCCGGTAGATATTTCCCGCCAGCGGCGGGAGACCCCTGTGAATATTATCGGCCGGATTTCCCCGGAACTTTTTCAAAACTGCGGGAGATGCGAATTGATGGCAAAAACGGCGCGACCGCTGGTGTTGGACCGGCTGCCGCTTCACAAGCCACAGCCGATAAAAACCTTGCACGCCACCGCCGCCGCCGCTATACTCCGAAGAACAGTATTGGGACGCGAACCAGGCAGCGGCCAGGCGGCCGAGCCTGGTTTTGTTTTTGGCCGCCGGGACCAATACCCGACGGCCGGGCACCAAGAGAGGACGTGAAAAAATGGCAGGATCCCGAATCCGCGACGAACGCATCGCCAAGCTCCAGAAGCTCCGCGACGCCGGCATCGAACCCTATGGCGACAAGGTCCAGCGCACCGGCACGATTGAGGAAATCGTCACCATGTGCCCGGAACAGGTGGAGAAACCGGAAGACGCGCCCACCGTCACCGCTGTCGGCCGGGTCATGGCGGTCAGGAACATGGGAAAATCCTGCTGGGTCGATCTCCGGGACCGAAGCGGCAAGGTGCAGGCGAACCTTCTCCAGAAGCGCCTCGGCGACAACTACGCGCCGGTCGAATTCCTCGACATCGGCGACTTCCTCGCCGTCACCGGCAGCCTGATGAAGAGCCGGACCGGCGAAGTGACCATCTTCGCCGACTCCTTCGTCTTCCAGTCGAAGTCGCTGGAGTCGCTTCCGGCCAAGTTCAAGGGCCTGAAGGATGTTGAAATCCGCTTCCGCCGCCGCTACCTCGACCTCGTCGCGTCGGAGGAGGTGCGGGAACGGTTCATCCTTCGGAGCCGGATTATCTCCTTTGTCCGGTCGTTCCTGGACAAGCGCGGGTTCCTCGAGGTCGAGACGCCGATGCTCCAGCCCATCTACGGCGGCGCCGCCGCCCGGCCGTTCATCACCCACCCTAACGCGCTTGACATGGACCTTTACCTCCGCATTTCGCCGGAGACCTACCTGAAGCGCCTCCTTGTGGGCGGCCTCGACCGGGTCTATGACATGAACAAGAGCTTTCGGAACGAAGGCATCGACACCTCGCACAATCCCGAGTTCACCATGGTCGAAATGTACCAGGCCTACGCCGATTTCGAAGACATGATGGAACTGACGGAAACGCTCGTCTCCGAGGCGGCCAAGACCCTCCTCGGCTCCACCGTCATCAACTTCGACGGCCGGGACGTTGACGTCGCCGCGCCGTGGCCGCGCCGTCGCATTACAGACCTAATCCGGGACGTCGCCAAGGCCGACCCGAACGACGACGACAGCATGCGCGCCGTCCTCGTCAAGGCCGGCATGGACAAGGACAAGGTCGCGTCCCTCAGCCACGACTACCTTATTAAAGAGGTGATGGACGAACTGGTGGAGCCGACCATTGTCAACCCGACGTTCGTCACCCACCACCCGGCCAGCCTGAACCCGCTGGCGCGGCGAAACCGCGAAGACCCGACGCTGTCGGACCGGTTCGAGGTAATTGTCGCCGGGTTCGAACTGGCGAATGCATTCAGCGAGTTGAACGACCCGCTGGAACAACGCGCCCGTTTCGAGGAACAGGTGCAGGCCGGCGGCGACGAAGCGTGCTGTAACGAGGTTGACGAGGACTACGTCTCGGCTTTGGAAGTCGGGATGCCGCCGGCGGGCGGCTTGGGCGTCGGTATCGACCGGCTCGTCATGCTCCTGACCGGCCAGTCGAGTATCAGGGAAATTGTCCTGTTCCCGACGTTGAAGAAAAAGACCACCGCCGAAATCGCCGCCGATATGGAAGCGCTTGACGACGCGGAGGACGGGGACGGCGACGGCGACGGCGACGCGGAATAACGTCCCGCCTCGTCACCATACCAATAACACTAATAAAGGAGGGAGAGCCGCACAGGCTTTCCCTCCTCTATTTTATCCGTAATCCATCCGATGTAACAACCACTCCCCAAAAAAACAAACCGGTCCAGGAATCTCCTCCGACCCGCTGTGCGGTAGCCCCTACACTTTCACTACCGGCAGCGGTTTGGCGGCTTATGGGCTGCTTGGCAGATACGCGGAAGTGGGATAGGCGTATTGCCCGAACGCCGACCCCATTCGATTCCTGATCCGGTTCCCCTCACCAACGGGCAATAAAAAACCCGCATTTCGCGTGCGCGAAATGTTTCTCCATGCCAGAGCGGTTCTGACACGGTATACTGGGTGTTTTTTTATATGGACCCGACACTCAAACAAAATGTCCGCGATTGTCATTTTCTTTATTGTACTGGGTTGAACGTCAAAGTCAAACAAAATCTTCATTATTTCTTAATTTTTAGGAAGTATTAAATGTTTGATAAAAAGGAACTTGCGAATCGTTTTTTCTTACGTCATGCTAATATGACAACCAAAGAAATCGCGAAGAAATACGGTGTAGCCC
>JAJBTL010000328.1 GCA_020860865.1 Planctomycetota bacterium
GCCTAAAGGGAAAACTGGCCACCTTGCCGTCGCCGTTCAGGTCGTAGCCGTCCTTCCGGGCTACGTCGGGTTGGCTGGCGGCCGGGAGGTCGACGTAAAAATCGGAAATCCCCTCGGTGCCCGGGACCGCCGGTTCGTCAAGATAAATTACCATTTCGCCAACGCCCATTGTATAAAGGTTGTCCTCATCCACCGCCTCGCCCGGCTTCGGGATGGGGAAGGTGACGACAAAGCCACGATCGTCAAACGTGACGCGATCGACTTCCTTGTCGTCTGGACCGATTTTTAACGTCTCGCCTTCGGCCAGCAGTTCGTCGTAGTATTCGAGGACGTTGGCGACGAGGTCGGTCCGGGCCGCCTTGCCGCCGTCGTGGGCGATTATCATCACTTCTTCCCGCTGCTTCAGGATAGCGGCGTTGGCGGCGATGTTCGCGGTCATGATGCGGTTGGCGGCGATGGCGTTGAAGAGGCTGGAAATGGTCCAGATAATCGCCATGGTGGCAATGGAAAAGGCGAGGATCAGTTCCAACAAGGTCATGCCGGCCCGACCGCGACGCGGCACAGTCACTCCGGTGGTTTGCACGGTGGTTGTCATCGGCACGTCCTTTCCCTGACTTTTCGACTCCCGGCGCCTCGCTTTCGCGCCGGAAGAGACTTCATCACCGCATTCATATACAAACGATGTACCAAACCGGGCCGTTCGGTTTGAGTTGCCAGCTAAACCATTTATCCATACCATGATAGGATTATCCATGAGTAAGTATTTCCCTAATCCCCGCTCCATCCAGCCAAACGACACGCGACCTGTTACCGTTCGGGAACAGACGGCCGGATCTCAAACAAATTTTTGCCTCCCTTGATCCGCTTGCCACATCAGGATTTGTGAGTTTACTCGTAGTAACTGATACCATATGGTGACATCCGGGTAGTCCGGGGTTTTTACCCGGGAGGACCGTATTACGCGTAAATACTTCCCATGGTTATGCATAAAAACCGCCGCCCACGCGAAGCGGGCGGCGGTTGGCTGGATACCTGAGTTGAGGACAAACGCGTCGCGTTATTCCCCGTCGGGACCGATTTCCGAAAAGGCCGGGTTTTCGTAGATGTCTGTCTCGACCTCGCCAAGGGTCTGGCCCAAACCGGCCGGCGGCGTCGACGGCCCGCCGAGGAGGATTCCGGATGACGACGAACTGACCACGTCCGGCAACTGCGACGGATCGGTCGGCACCGGGCCGGTCGGCTGGACCGGTGTTCCCTGCGGTGAGATAAACCCGTCGCCGTAGGGCGCACCCTGGATGACCTGTCCACCCATCGGCGGCGACATCATCACCTCCCCGGGGTTCAGGATAACCTGTCCGCCGGCCGGATACGGCTGCGGCGTTCCCGTCGTGACAACCGTTCCCGGCGGGACATACGGGTCGTACACCGGCCCGGCCTGGCCGGACTGGTAGGCGTCGTAGGTTTGGAAGCCGGGTTGGCCGCTCTCCTGCATGCCTTCGGCGATTTCCAGTTCGGTGAGGATGCGGATTTCAAACACGTTCAGGACGCTGGCCGAGGCGCCGCCGGCATATTCGACATTGCCGTTCAGCCAGACGCGGCGGCCGACGTACTCCTCGAGGTTGAAGCGGTCGCTGACAAGGTAGAAGCGAATCTCGCCGCCCTTTGTCAGCCGGTACGGTGACGGTGCATAGCCGACCCGGCCGATATTCTCGACCCAACCGGTAAAGCCGCCGCCAACCGGGTCCGGCGGCGCCCAGGCGGCCGAACCGACCACCGTCTGCACCACGGTCTGGCCGTAGATGGATTGGGTTATGTGATCGACGCGTTGGGCCGTTTCCTGTTCAATCGCGGCCAGGCGTTCGTCCAGATCCTTCAGGGCGTTGTCGAGTTGCGAAGCCTGGAGGCGGCGGCGCTCGGCGGCGGCGCGTTCGGCCGCTTCCTCTTCCTCGAGGTTCTGCTCGAACTGTTCCTGGAGCTTTTTGTAATACTGTTCCTTAATCGCCACCACGCGGCGGTCGTCTTCGGACAACTTCCGGGCGGCCGGGGCGCTGCCGTCCGACGTCAGGTCGACGTTCGGGTTGGCCGGCGGCGGCGCGGCGTCCGTCGCCACCAGTTGGGCGCCGCCGTCCACCTGGACATACTGGGCGAAGACAAAGGCGCGGGCGCTTGCCGGCGCGTCAATCCGGTACCACTGGCCGCGTTCCTGTTTGATAACGACCGGGTCGCCCTGGTTCAGGGTGCCGACCACGGTGGACTTGTCCCAATAGAAGGCATGGACCGGGGCGTCGTTCTGGCTGATGACGCCGGGGAGGCCGGTTTCCGGGATTTCGCCGGTGATGTCGGCATTGACGTAGTTCTTATGGATACTGGCCAACTGATCGGCCGGGAAGACGATTTTGTACCAGTCGCCGTTCCGGGCGAGTACGGTCACGGGCGCTCCGGTCGTGAGGACGGCGATGGATTCGTACTGCGTGTTCGGCCCGGCCCGGACATTGACGCGGCCGCCGGTGATGCGGCCCTGGCGGGGAATCTCTTCCACAATCGGCGCGGTCGAAGCCGGGGTGGTTCCGCCGGTGGTCGACGGCAGTGGCGGCGGGGCGAGGGAACTCCCGGTCCCGGCCTGTGTGCCGGACGGAACCAGCGGCGTACTGGACGGCGGGTCGAGGGACGGCGGCGCCAACGGCGGCGGCGCCGGCGGCAGGGGCGAGGAGAAGTCACTGCCGGAACCGGACGGCGGCAACGGCAGACCGCCACCGCCAAGCGGCGGCGCTATCGGCTGGAATCCGCCGGTCGAGGGGGTATCGGCCAGTGGGGACAACGAACCACCGGGAGGCGGCGGCAGTCCGGGCGATCCGGACGAGGAGTCGTCCAGGAGCGGCGGCGGCAACGGCGGCATGTCGCCGAGGTCGAATCCGTCCAGGGCACAGGCCGACGCGCAGCAGGCCAACGCCATGAACAGGGATAAAAACAGTTTCCGCATTTCAAAAATCCTCCGATGCGTCGAACAGACCTCGCGCCCAAGACGAACCAGTCCCGTGTTCCCGAAAACCACCCGGCGAAAAAATCCGCCGGCGCGGGCCACCCGGACAGGTTCCGGTCCCGCTCCCCGGGAGACAATGCCCTTCCGGGAAAAAAGAGACTAGGTATTATTATCGGGCCAAGTGATAATGTCTTTCAATCTTTTTTGAAAACGGACGAGATTTTTTATACTTGAACCGCGTGCACCAGACCCGTACAGTACCGTCCCGGACGTTCTCCGGGGCGACACGGCCCGTTATACAT
>JAJBTL010000086.1:0-2477 GCA_020860865.1 Planctomycetota bacterium
GTACGGGCTTGACATTACCGGCCAGAACCTCGGCAACATCGACACGCCCGGGTATTCGCGGCAGCGTCTGAACCAGTACGGCGCCGTCAACAGTTCGTCCGCCCTGTCGAACGGCATCACCGGGAACGGCGTCTGGGTCCAGTCCATCCGCCGCGTCGGCAACGAGTATGTCGAGAAACAGCTCCGCCAGGCCACCTCCACCGACGAATACTACGGCGGCCTCTCCGACGGCTACACCCGCATCCAGGGATACATCAACGAACTCCACTACGGCGAGCTCGGCGGCAACGCCCTCTCCGATGCGATGGATAGCTTCTGGGGCGCCTTCCAGGACTTTTCCGGCCAGGTCGAAAACCTGTCATTCCGGAAAACCACTGTCGAGCTGGCGGAAACGATGACCGGCCGCTTCAACAGCCTCGGCCAGCAACTCGACACCTACCGCCGCGACATCGACGAGGAAATCGGCGCGGCTGTTTCGCAAATCAATAGAATTCTCGAAGGCATCGCCGACCTCAACAAGTCCATCGTCAGCAGCGAACTCGGCGGCGCCACCGGCCGCACCGCCAACGACCTCCGCGACCAGCGCGGCGAACTCGTCAAGGAACTGTACGAGTACGTCGACGCCGATGTGGTCGAAGAGGCGAACGGCTCCTTTATCGTCAGCATGCACGGCCGGAACCTGGTCTATTTCGACCAGGTCAAGGAACTGGTCAATATCAAGACTATGTCGGACGACGGCATCCAGGTCAACACCCCGGCCTTCGCCGAAGACCGCTATCCTCTGAGCCCGGGCGACGGCAAGCTGGCGGCGCAGATTCAGCTCCGGGACACCGTCATTCCGTCCTACAAGCAGGAAGTGGACGAACTGGCCGGCAACTTCATTTGGGAATTCAACCGCCTCTATTCCCAGACCCGCGGCCTCGAGGGCTTTACGAACATAACGGCGAAGAACGGCCCGACCAACCCGGAAGCGACCTTGAACAACCTCAAATACCTTGAAAAGAACATCGTTCCCGGCACCTTCGAAATCAAGGACGGCGATTTCGATATCGTCGTCATCAACAAGAACACCGGCCAGACCTACACGAAGACGGTGGAAATCGACCTGGACGGCCGGCCCGGGCCGGCCGGCGCACCGGCCACCCACCTCTACGATCCGAACAATCCGGACGCCTCCCACTCCCTCGTTAACCGCCTCCAGGCCAAGTTCGACGAGGCAGTCCCCGGCGCCTTCACCGTCTCCATCGACCGGAACAACCAGCTTACCGTCACGGCGAAGTCGCAGGACTATTCCTTCTCCTTCGCGAACGACACCTCGGGCGCCCTTGCCGCCCTCGGCCTCAATACCTTCTTCACCGGCCACAACGCGACCACCATGGGCGTGGACCAGACACTGGTGAAAAACCCGGCCCTGATGGGCGCCGCCTACTCGGGGAACACGGGCGATAACAACGGCGCCCTCGACGTCCTGAAGCTGCAATCAATGAAGCTGACGAACCTGGGCGGAATGACGCTGGACGAACACTACCAGTCCATGGTCGGCCGGCTCGGCACCGAAGCGAACAAGACGACGAACGCCCGCTACCTCGCCGCCGACATCAAGAACCGCATGTTCAACCAGCGGGAATCGCTGGCCGGCGTCAGCGAGGACGAGGAAGTGGCGAAATTGATCACCTACCAGCGCTCGTTCCAGTCGGCGGCGAAGTTCATCTCCACCGTGGACAGCCTGTACGAAACGCTCATCAACATGTAGGCGAATTCCGGCCGGAATCGCGGCCGGCGCGGTGTCGGTGGGAAAAAACACAAACATACAAAATCAAATCGGATGCGGTCCAGGAGGTTTTCAATCATGTTTCGCTCAACCGGAAGAATGGTCACCAACAACAACATCGCCACCATGCAGAGAAACTTCCGCGTCCTGAACAAGGTGACGAACCAGCTCGGCATGGAACAGCAGGTCACCGAGCTCGAGGACGATCCGATTTCCGCCAATATCGGCGTCAAATTGACGAACCTCATGTCGAAAATCACCCAGTACCACCGGAACCTCACCACCTACGCCATCCCGATGGCGAAAAACACCGACGGCGCCCTCGCCGCCATGCTTAACCAGACGCGGGGCCTTAAGAGTGAAGTCCTCGGCGCCGCCAACGCCACCGCCACCGACGAAACGCGGTCCGCCGTGTCGAGTACCATCAGTGAAGTCATGAAATCCCTCATGAGCCTCGGCAACACCAACGACGGCACCCGGTACATCTTCGGCGGCAGCTATACCTCGTCGCCGCCGTTCACCACCGTCAACGGCCGCTACGTCCAGTACAACGGCACCAACGCTCGGGGGAAAATCGCCGCCGCCGCCGCCCCGCCCCTCCCCCCCTCGCCCCCGTCCCCACCGCCCCGCCCCGGCGCGCGGGCGTGGCGGGCTTGCCGCGGGCGCGCGCCCCGCCCCCACCCCCCCCCCCCCCCCACCCCACCGC
>JAJBTL010000086.1:2487-3281 GCA_020860865.1 Planctomycetota bacterium
ACACGAACCTCCCCATCAATTGCACCGGCCCGGACGTCTTCGGCAACCTCACGACGACCATCCCCAGTTAAGGACCTGAACCCCGGCGTCAACCTGACGACGGACCACGCCACCAGGCTCTCCGACCTGAACAACGGCCAGGGCGTCCCGAAAGGGAAAATCATGGTCTATTACAGCGCCTATCCGAACGGGCTCGAGGTCGACCTGGCCGATTGCGAGACGCTGGAAGACGTCAAGGACAAGATAGAACATACCACCCTCGAGGCCAGCCGCGCCCTCGACCCGAACCAGCATCCCTGGGTCGACACCGGCAACCTCGATTACAAGGATCTCCAGGACCGCTACGTCAAGGTCACCGTGAACCCGGAAGGGAACGGCATTTCCCTCCAGGAAATCGACCGGGGGGAACCTTTGCCGGAACCGACCGCCCAGGAGCGGAAGAACGGCCTCGCCTACTCGGGACAACCCGGATACGCGGCCGGGCAGTACGGCGTCGCCAATGATCAGAACGGCGGCTCCACCACCGTCTACGACAAGGACAACCTTATTTACGGCACGTCCACCACCTATGCTCCGCTCCGGGTCGACGACTATGCCCAGAACAAGGTAGCCGAAGGCCTCGGCATCCGCGGCACCGCCAAGGAATACGACCCGACCCGGCCGGACCGGATTACGGACGGCTTCCTCCACGGCCGCGACCTCGATCCGCGCCTGTCGGACCGGACCCTCCTCGCCGACCTGGAAGGCTACAACGACTCGGTCTATACCTTCACGAACGGCGCCAAGCCGAAGAC
>JAJBTL010000064.1 GCA_020860865.1 Planctomycetota bacterium
CCGCCGACCCCCGCATCCACCTGTTCCTGGCCACCTCCCCTCTGCACATGGAATACAAGCTGAAAATGACGGAACAGGAGGTGCTGGAATCCGCCGCCGCCATGACCGCCCACGCGAAAAAATACTGCGACAACATCGAGTTTTCCGATGAGGACGCCACCAGAAGCGACTGGGATTTCCTCGTAAAAGTAGTGGACGCGGTCATCCGGGCCGGAGCTACCACGGTGAATATCCCGGACACGGTGGGCTATACCTCTCCGGCGGAGATGACCGCCCTCATCCAGTACCTGCGGGAGAAGGTTCCCGACAGCGACAAGGCCATCTTCTCCGTCCACTGCCATAACGACCTCGGCCTGGCCGTCGCCAATTCCCTTTCCGCCGTCAAAAACGGCGCCCGCCAGGTCGAAGGCGCCATTAACGGCCTCGGCGAACGTGGCGGTAACGCCGCCCTCGAGGAAGTGGTCATGGCCCTGAAGACGCGGCAGGACTTCTACCGCTGCGGCACAACGCTGGACACGACGAAGCTCGTTACGACCAGCCGCCTGGTGAGCCGACTGACCGGCGTCCCGGTCAACCCGAACAAGCCCATCGTCGGCGCGAACGCCTTCGCCCACGAGTCCGGCATCCACCAGCACGGTGTCCTGGCCAACCGGGAGACCTACGAAATCATGCGGGCGGAGGATGTCGGCGCCGAGGCGGCGGTCATGGTTCTCGGCAAGCACTCCGGCCGCCATGCCTTCCAGGACCGTCTGACCCAGCTCGGCTATACCCTGGAAAAGGACGATCTGAACAAGGCCTTTGCCGCCTTTAAGAGTCTCTGCGACGAGAAAAAGGAAGTGTCGGACGGCGACATCGAGGCCCTCGTCGTCGAGATCATCTCGACCGCTCCGGAACGGCGTTACACCCTCGGATCGTATGAAATCGAGTGCGGCACCGCCATTATCGGCGGCCCGACCGCCCGCGTCGTCCTGAAGACCGCCGACGACAAGGAGCACTGCGACGCCGCTGTCGGGAACGGCCCGATTGACGCCGCCTACATAGCCATGCAACGGATAACGAACCTCGCCCTCAGCCTCGAGAACTTCCAGATTGCCGCCACCAGCCACGCCTCCGACTCGGTCGGCGAAGCGCAGGTGACGGTCCGTCATCCCGGCACCGGTCTGGCCGCGAGCGGCCGCGGCATCTCGACAGACACGGTCCGCGCCGCTATCATGGCGTATGTATCCGCCGTCAACAACCTGTACATGGTGGCAGCCGCCAAGGAGGTCAAGATCAATGGGAACTAAGAGGACGATGGCCGAAGCCATCATCGCCACACACACCGAGGACGACGTCGCCATCGGCGGCATCTGCCGGGCCCGGGTGGACTTCGCCTTCGCGAACGACATCACGGCGCCGCCGGCCATCCGCGAGTTCGGCCGGATGGGCGCGACAAAGGTGTTCGACCCGGCCCGCACCGCCGTGGTCGCCGACCACTTCACGCCGAACAAGGACATCGCCTCGGCGAACCAGGTCAAGGTCGGCCGCCAGTTCGCCAAGGAAATGGGGATGCATTTCTGGGAGACGGGCCGCTGCGGCGTCGAACACGCCTTCCTCCCGGAGCAGGGTCTTGTCCTCCCGGGTGACATCGTCGTCGGCGCGGACAGCCACACCTGCACCGGCGGCGCCCTTTCCGCCCTCGCCACCGGCATGGGGTCGACCGACCTTGCCTATGCCTGGGCTCTCGGCGAAGTCTGGCTCCGGGTACCGGAAACGATCCGGGTCGAGTACGACGGCGAATTTTCCCCGTGGGTCGGCGGCAAGGACATCATCCTCAGCCTCATCGGCCGCCTCGGCGTCGAAGGGGCGCGGTATATGGCGCTCGAGTTCGTCGGGAGCGCCCTCAAGAACCTGCCGATGGACGACCGGTTCACCATTTCGAATATGGCCATCGAAGCCGGCGGCAAGGCGGGGATTTTCGTCCCGGATGAAACCATCCTGGCCTACGCGAAGAGCCGCGCCGCCCGCGCCTTCACCCCGGTCTACCCGGACGACGGCGCCAGCTACCGGGAAGTCATCCGAATTGACGCGTCGACCCTGGTGCCGTCGGTGGCGTTGCCGCACCTGCCGGAAAATGTCAAACCGGCCGCCGAAGTCAAGGACATGAAAATCGACCAGGTCTTTATCGGGTCGTGCACGAACGGCCGCCTCCGCGATATGGAGCTGGCCGCCGCCGTTCTGAAGGGAAGAACAACGCACCCGGATGTCAGGCTTATCGTCATTCCGGCGTCGTACGAAGTCTATAATGAGAGCATGAAACGCGGCTACATCCAGACGTTCCTCGACGCCGGCGCGGTGGTGACGACACCGTCCTGCGGCCCGTGCCTCGGCGGCCACCTCGGCATTCTCGCCGATGGCGAACGCTGCCTGTCCACGTCGAACCGGAATTTCGTCGGCCGTATGGGCGCGACGTCCAGCGAGGTCATTCTCGCCGGTCCCCTGGTCGCGGCGGCGGGCGCGGTGGCCGGCCGGGTGGTCGACCCGAGGGAAGTGGTGGGCGACGATTTCTCGTTCGCATCGTAGACGGGCCTGCGGGTGCGCGCGGCCGTGACGATTTCCCGGATGGCCCGAATGGAATGGGCAAAGCCGTCCGCGTGGAAAAATCGTCCGCCGCGCCCACCGAACTTTCGTAGAAAGGAAAATGCAATGGAAACAACAGTACGAGGACGGGCCTGGGTCTATGGCGACAATGTCGACACCGACGTCATCATCCCCGCCCGTTACCTGACGAAGAGCACCCCGGCGGAACTGGCGCCGTATTGCATGGAAGACATCGACGCCTCGTTCGCGAAAGATGTCCGGAAAGGCGACATCGTCGTCGCCGGGGCGAATTTCGGCTGCGGTTCGAGCCGTGAACACGCGCCTTTAGCCCTTCTCGGCGCCGGTGTGTCGGCGGTTATCGCGTCGAGTTTTGCCCGGATCTTTTTCCGGAACGCGATTAACGTCGGCCTGCCGATCCTCGAGGCGCCGGACGTGGTAGCGTCGGTGAAGAAGGGTGACGATATCGAAATCGATCTGGAAAAAGGCGTCATCACCGATATCACCACCGGGAAGACATTCCAGGCCCAGGGCTTTCCGAAGTTCCTGTCCGAACTCATCGACGCCGGCGGGCTGGTCGAATACGGCAAACTCCGGCTCGCCGCCAAGGGCTGAAAACCACTGTCGTTCTCTATTCCACAACGGCACAACGCGCCATTGTGGACAGCCCGGCTGGGTGTGCCATAACCACTATAGAGAAAC
>JAJBTL010000030.1 GCA_020860865.1 Planctomycetota bacterium
TCCTTGGCGACCCATACGGATACAAGGCGGTGGTGCGGGTGTGGAAGGGCATGCGTCCGGCCATATGTCCGGAGAAGATTGAGGGGGTATCCCTGGCCGAAGCGCGGGCCGGGCTGGAACAGCGGGCCGAGCGGGGCTTTGGCAAGCGGCTGGTGGAATGAGGCATACGACTCTCCATTTCGCGCCTCGACGTCCGGCGGTTCGTCGGTCCGACAGAAGGATATTCTTGCCACTCTGAAAGCGTTTCATAGACATCATGTCAAAACAACGATTTAAACCTCGCCTCCACCCGAAAACCGTTCCCGATGCGCCCCGGGATTTCCCCGCCGAATTCGTCTGGGGAGCTGCGACGTCGCCACCGTGGGCGGAAGGGGAGACGGTCAGCGATTGGGCCAAGCTGTCGGCGCAGGACGGATCGGTGCCGGACGACGGGCCGCGCCATTGGCGGCGCTACCGGTTCGACTTTCAGGTACTGCGGGACTTGTCGCTCCGCGCCTACCGGTTCGGCTGCGATTGGGGACGGTTGCAGCGGGAACCGTACGGCGAGTTGAACCGGGACGACCTGTACCGTTACCTCGAAATGTTTGCGGAACTTCGCGGTCACGGCATAGAGCCATGGCTTGTCCTGTTCGATCACGCGCTTCCCCGTTGGGCCTCCCTGGCCGGCGGCTGGCTCAATCCGGAGACGCCGCACTGGTTCGCCGACTTTGTCCGGCGCCTCGCCTATGCGACAGACGGCGAAGTCCGCCATTGGATTCCCGTTTCCCGACCGAATCATTATGCCTTCGCCAGCCACGCCTGGGGCTTGTATCCGGAGGGAAGCTGGGGTCGTCCGGACCGGGTGCGAACCGTCCTCCGGCGGTTGCACCGGGGCTATGTATTGGCCGCCGCCTGCATCAAGAACCACGTTCCGGGGGCGAAAATCGGCGTCGAATTCACCGGCGGAACGCCGTTGCCGCGACGGGTCTGGCATCCCGGCGACTGGCTTGGCGCGTCGTGGGCGGGTTGGTTTCTCCAGACGTATGGGCGGAGCGAATACTTTCGCGGCATCGGGGCCAGTGACTTCGTCATCCACGGCATCGGCAATGAAACGCCTGTACGGGCCAGGGACGCCATATCCCTCTCGAGCCTGGTATCGCCGGCATTGGCCACCCGGACGGTAAATCACGGCGACGGCCGGTCCGTCACGACGCGGCAGAAACGATTGGCCAGGCTGGTCCGGCGAAGCCGGGTGCCGGTCTATTTCATGGGAAGGGGGCACGGCGGCGGCAATGCCGGGGGGCTGGACGAACTGTTGCCGGCCTTGGCCGGGAGCGGCGCGGCGGGTTTTTTCTACAGCCCACTCCTTGATCAGTTCGATCTCCAGCACGGCCTGGCGGGCGGCGGCGGACTACTCCGGGTCGACTTCCACGGCTATGATCGGCGCCGGGACCTGCGGCCGTTCGCGTTTCACTTGGCCGCTGTGGCGGCGAGCGGGTCGTTGGCGCCGCTTATGGCGAAAGGAAAAGAAGCATGACTATCCGGCAGGCAGCGAAGGCGGGCAGTTGGTATCCGGGCGACGCGGAGTCGCTCACGCATGAGGTGGAACGGTGCCTCCGGGTCGCGGCGGACCACTATCCGGATGCGGCCTCGCTGTTCCCGAATCCGGCGGTGGCGGTGATGGTGCCGCACGCCGGGCTGGTGTTTTCCGGTCCGCTGGCGGCGGCGGCGTTTCAGGTATTACGGAACGGCTGGAGTCATGTGGACCGGCTGATCGTTTTTGGCGCCTGCCACCGGGAACGGCTGACGCGGCCCGCCGTTTGGGACGAAGGAACATGGGCAACGCCCATGGGCGACATCCCGGTCGACGCGGACGCGGCGGCGGACCTGATAGCGGCCGGCCTGGCCGATGTCAATCGATCGGCGCACGAGGACGACAACGCCATCGAACTCCAGACGCCGTTCATTAAATACCTCTTTCCCGAGGCGACAATGGTGCCGGTGGCGATGGGGTTTTTCCGCGACTCGTTCGCCATCGGCGAATGTATGGCCAAGGCCGCCCGGTCCTGGGACGGGGTGACCTTGGCTGTCGCCAGTACCGACCTGACCCATTACGGCGCCGCCTTCGGGGTGACTCCGGCCGGTTTCGGCCAATCGGACCTGGCCTGGACGCGGGAAAACGACGCCCGGTTCCTCGAAGCCGTGACCCGGATGGCCGGTGACGACATCGTCCGCATCGCCTCGCGGGACGGCAGCGCCTGCGGCGCCGGCGCGGCGGCGGCGGCGGCCGGGTGGGCGAAGGAATTCGGCGCCACAGCCGGGCAGGTCATTGCCTACACGAACAGCCACGACGTCATGCCGCAAGGACGGGCGGAACATTTTGTCGGGTACGCGGCGGTCGGATGGTGATATCGGCTTTCGCCAGTGTTGGCCGCGCCGTTGTCGAGTACACATCAATATGAAAAAAAGGAGCATCGCCGGCTGTCGGCGGTGCTCCTTTGGTTTCTCGAGCGGCATCACGGCCATCGGACCGGTCATGTATCGAACGATTCGTCCTTTTCCGGCGGCGCATTCGGATCGATATCGTCGCCGGGCAGGCTGAGGACGGCGTCGTCCACCGCCACCATGGTCGACAGGCGGACGCTGGCCGCGCCTTTTCGCCGCTGGCTCCGGCTCGACTCCTCTATGACCGTCATGTTTTTCCATTTTCCCTGGCGATAGCGGAAGTAGAACACGGTGGCGGACGCCATGGCGGAAAAGACGATAATCCCCCACAGTACATAGAAGCTGGCACCGAGCCAGAAGCTCACCATGCAGGGGATGGCGAAGAGGCACCAGCCGGTAAATGCCATGACGTAGGCGGAAAACTTCGTATCGCCGGCACCGCGTATGGCGTTGCCGTAGAGGATGAAGAAACCGTCGGCGATGCAGAAGAAACCGGCGAAGCGAAGGAAGTTCACCGCCAGGCGCCGCGTCTCCTCGTTCATGACGTCGCCCGGGGAGAAGATGGATACGAGGAAGTGCGGAAACACCTCGAACAGCATCGTCATGATGGACATGTAGCCGAGGATGAGGTACCGGGCGATTTTCACCGATCGTTCGGCAAACGGGATATTCCGGGAACCGATGCCGTGGCCGACCAGGATGGACGCGGCGGCGCCGAGGCCAAGCATCGGCACGAACGACACGCCGTTCACCGAAATGGCGATACTGGCGGCGGCGCCGACGTTGCCGCCGTTGACAATGCCGTACATGCCCATGAGGACGTTGAAGATGGCGAAGGCGCCGATGTCC
>JAJBTL010000260.1:0-1278 GCA_020860865.1 Planctomycetota bacterium
GACGTCCGCCCTGCCCCCGGTCGGGTCCATCGCTTCGCCCCTGGCGGCGTCGGCCCAGCCGCCGCCACCGGTTCCGGTAACGTCCCCCCCCCTGGTCGGGGCGCTGGTCTCGGGCAACCAGGAGTCACACCCCGCGCCGCTCCTCCCGGCCGTTCCGATGACGCCGATGGCTCCCGATGAATCGCCCTACGACGCCGAGACGGCAGCGTACGGGAACGCGATGGAACCGGCGGCGGTGCCGGCCCGGCCGGTCCAGGCGGGACGCCGTCCCGAACCGGGAAGCCGCCCCGAACGGCGCGACCGGCCGAACCGGGCGGAACCGCAGTACGACGTGTTGCCGCTTCGCTTCGCCGATATGGATCAGTTCGACCAGATCGCCATGGAGCCGTACCGGGACCGCTACGACAGCCTGTCCGTTGACGAAAAGGCGGCCTTGTACGGACAGCAGTTCAAATACATGCGCGGCCGGCCGCCCCGATTCGCTCCCCAAGCCAGCGGAGAAACGGAACAGGCAACGCAGTTGGGACGCCGTCCCGAACCGGGGAGCCGTCCTGAACGGCGGGATCGCCCGGACCGTCCGGAAGGGCCGTACGACGTATTGCCGCTCCGCTTTGCCGATATGGATCAATTTGACCAGATGGCCATGGAGCCGTACCAGGATCGGTACGACAGCCTGTCCATCGAAGAAAAGGCGGCCCTGTACGGGCAGCAGTTCGAATATATGCGCGGCCGTCCGCCCCGCTTCGCTCCCCAAGCCAGCGGGGAAGCGGAACGGACAGCACCGGCGGAACGCCGTCCCGAACCGGGGAATCGTCCCGAACGGCGCGACCGGCCGGACCGTCCGGAAGGGCCGTACGACGTTTTGCCGCTCCGCTTTGCCGATATGGATCAATACGACCAGATCGCCATGGAGCCGTACCGGGACCGGTACGACCGCCTGTCCATCGGCGAAAAGGCGTCGCTGTACGGGCAGCAGTTTGAGTTCATGCGCGGCCGGCCGCCACGCTTCGACCCCCGGGTCAGCATCGAAGCGGAACGGTTCCAGGAAGCGGCCCAGGCGACGGACATCGTCGCCAAACGCCAGAGCATGTACAAGCCGGCGTTGGAAAAACCGCGCGCGCCACGGCCGGACGAACAGTCCCAGGCCCTTCTCGGCGCCCTCCCCGGCCCGTGGGAACAGGAGGCGCCACCGCCACCGTCGACGACGACGATGGACGACCCGACCTATCACGATTTCGACTCGGACAACCGTATGGAAAACCTGCGCCATGGCGTTCC
>JAJBTL010000260.1:1288-3252 GCA_020860865.1 Planctomycetota bacterium
CCAGGGAGGTGATCCGCGGGCGCCGCCCGCGCGGCCGGCGGTTTCCCTTGCCCTTTTCGTTTCACTGTAAGGAATGCTCCGATGCCTACCTGTGCCCACTGTACCGTTACCGCCTGCCGGACCGCCGACATGGACAAGATTCCCCAGAACTGCCCGATGCGGGACGGGGACGCCATGGCCGAGAGCCTGCGGAAATACCGTGACGACGGGCTCCTCCCGTTTTTCCAGGCCGCCGCCGCCATCGAGGCGGAAGGGTATTGCCAATGGCCGCGCCTCCGGGAGGTCGGGGAGTTTTGCCAGAGGATGGGGTACCGCCGCATCGGCGTCGCCTTCTGCATCGGTTTACAACGCGAGGCGCGGGTGGTAGTGGATGTTCTCCGCCGCTACGGAGTGGAAGTGGATTCGGTCATCTGCAAAGCCGGCGGCGTGGACAAGGCGGAAATGGGGATTTCCCAATGCCATTATGTCAGGCCGGGAACGTTCGAGGCGATGTGCAATCCTATCGCCCAGGCCGAATTCCTCAACCAGGCGGGGAGCGAATTCAACGTCCTCGTCGGCCTCTGCGTCGGCCACGATTCGTTGTTCATTAAATATTCGGCGGCACCGGTGACGACCCTCGTCGCCAAGGACCGGGTGCTGGCGCATAATCCGGTCGGGGCGATTTACGGCGCGGACGGGTACCAGAAATCGAGAGTGGAGGCGCCGGATCAGAGGTGAAATCCCTATCATACTCTTTCGGAACGAAGTCGTCCGGGATTCGCTCTTATGGATGGGTTTAAGACGGGAAGTTGTTCGGATAACCCGGACAACCGAAAGAGCAATGCGAAGCAGAGCACGGCATTACCCGAAAAAGAAGCGACGCGCCCGGCGAGGAGCGCGTCGCTTTTTTTGAATGGTGTTGCCTGTCGCCGGGTTCGTCTGTCCAAATGTTACTTGGACGGGACGAAGGGCTGGGCCGGACGGATGATGACGTAGCTGCCGGCGGCACCGGGGACCGAACCCTGGATGAGAAGAAGGTTCTTCTCCGCGATGACCTTTGCCAGCTTCAGGCCCTTCTGGGTGACCCAGACGTTCCCCATGTGACCGGGGTTCGGGTGGCCCTTGACGACGCGGGCCGGGGTCAGGGAACCGCTGGAACCGGGGATACGGTGGTGGGTCTTGACGCCGTGGGTGGCGCGAAGGCCGTGGAACCCGTGGCGCTTGATAACGCCCTGGAACCCTTTCCCCTTGTTCTTGGCGGTGACCTGGACTTCCTTGACGTCGGTCCAGTCTTCAATCGTCAGGACTTTGCCGGCTTCGAGATCGGCGACCGGCTCCCGGAGACGGATTTCCTTGATGAAGCGCTTGGCCTTGTTGCCGGTCTTGACGGCGTGGCCTTTTTGCGGCTTCGTCACATTGTGTTCTTTTCTATCGTCAAAGCCAAGCTGGTAGGCGTCGTAGCCGTCCGATTCCTTGGTCTTGAGCTGAAGCACCGGGCAGGGACCGGCCTCGACAACCGTCACGCCGACCCGGCGCCCGTCTTCAGTGAAAAACTGGGTCATGCCTATTTTCTTACCGAGAATTCCGCGCCACATGGTGATCTACCTCCTTATCTGTTTCCGGCCGTGCCGGACAAACGCCTTGCCGCAGGGGACTCCGCCTCGTGCCTCTTTCGGAGAGTCGCCACGGACGGGCCGTCTACCGGACGCACCGCCGGGGATACGTGCTTCCCGTCTTCCGCCTACACGGCGAACTGTTTCACATTCAGGTCGACGCCGCGCGGCGGAACCACCCGGCTGATCGAGTCCATGGTCGAACGGGTAAGCTCGGTGATGTAGACCACGCGCTTGTGGGTACGGATCTCGAACTGCTCCCGGCTCTTCTTGTCCACGAGGGGACTCCGGACAACAGTGGACTTCTCGATGCGGGTCGGCAGCGGAATCGGGCCGGAAACGCGGGCACCAGAGTTCTTCGCCGCTTCGACA
>JAJBTL010000169.1:0-615 GCA_020860865.1 Planctomycetota bacterium
TTGTACGTCTCGATCGTTGTTCTCAACCGTATCCGCGAGCTCATCGGCGATTCGGAACTCCCGTCCGACGATAGCATCTACGCCTGAATTAATCAGACCCTGTCCCGTACCGTCATCACCAGTCTGACCACCCTCGTCGTCGTCATCGCCCTCCTTATCTGGGGCGGCGACGTTATGCGCGGCTTCTCCTTCACCCTGCTGGTCGGCATCCTGGTCGGCACCTACTCGTCCATCTTTATCGCGAGCCCGGTGTTGGTCGAATTCGCCCACTGGAAGCGGAAAAAGGAAAAGGCCAAAATGGACAAGCGCACCTCGGCCAGCCTGGCCAGGCGCCAAGGCTCTGCGGCAAAGTAAAGCCGGTGACAAGTAAAACGTGCAAACCGCCGCAACCGCTCCGGACACGTTCCGGGGCGGTTTTTTATGGTAATACCGGTGTGCGGTCTTGCGTTTTACCCGATTTTGTCGGAAAATTGCGAGGTACACGTCGCGCGGGAGAACAAGCCCGAACGATGCGTCGGCAATGCCTCCTCCGGAGCGACCGGAGGAGTTGCCACGAAATGGGGACGATCGGCGCCGGTGCAAATCCGGCCGGAATGACCCGGGTCTGGCCGCGCA
>JAJBTL010000169.1:625-3246 GCA_020860865.1 Planctomycetota bacterium
CTGTGAACAGCCAGCATGTCAATTTCCGAAAGCTCCTGCCGTCCCTGACCCTGGGCGTGGTTATCACGCTTCTCGCGGCCTTGTTCAATTACGTCATCTATGATCGGCGCCTGCCCGCCCGCGTTCTCGGGAACCGCATCAGCGGCGGCAGTCCCGTACCGGGCAGTGTGCCCGGCCCCGGTTCCTCGCCCCTCCGCATTATTGCCGGGCTCCTCAATCTTTCCGACGACATGGTCCAGACCACCATGTACGCCATTCGCGGCACCGGCGATTTTGAGTCGACGCAAAACCGCATCGCCGTCATCGCCATCGACGAGGCAAGCCTGGTCCGTCGCGGCTCCTGGCCGTGGCCCCGGACTGACGTCGCGAAACTTATGGAAAAAGCCTCCGGCGCCAGCGCCGTCTGCCTCGACATACTGTTCCCGGAGGCCGACCCGACATCCATCCTGAACTATGTCGACACCCTGGAAACGTATACCGGCCGGAACATCCATATCGACCAAAGCGTCCGCGAACGGGCCGACAACGACCGCATCCTCGCCCGGCAGATTTCCGCCTACCGGACAATCCTTGGCGCCGTCCTCATTGACGGCACCGAACCGCCGGTCAAACCGCAGGCGATGAAAAATTCCCACGTTCCCGAGGTGGTCCTGCCGGACGGCAGCCGCCTTCCCGGCGAAGGCGTTCTCCTGAAACAGGTCGACTACCTCCTGGCCAGCATTTCCTCCCTCCGGAACGTCACCCCGCGTCCGGCCGGCGAAGGCTATATGAACCTGTTCCCGAACAACCGTGGCGTGGTCAGGAGCATCCCCCTGTTCGCCCATGTCCGGGACGACGCCTTTTCCGTCCTGTCCGGGCAGGCCCGGCGGGTGGTCCCGTCCGTCGCCCTCGAGATGATGCGCGTCTCCATGGACGGCGACGGCTACCGCATCAACCTCCGGGGCGATCGGGTCAACATTCCCGAGTTCCGCGACTCGACCTCGAACGGCGACCGCTACGTTGTCGAATCGGTGCAAATTCTCCGGGACGAGGAAGCGCTCATCACCATCCCCCTGAACGAACTGGCCGAGATGGAAGTCGGGTTCAGGAGCCACCGGAACGACTTCACCGTCTATCCGGCCTGGGAAGTCCTCGAAGGCATGCACGACGGCGCCTTCCAGGACAAGGTGGTAATCATCGGCGGCACGGTGGAGGGCGTCGGCTACGTTGTCTCGTCCGGCCTTCCCGATCCGGAGGTAACGGTGCCGGAGACCCACGCCGCCATGCTGTCCGCCATGCTTAAACGGGACTTTATGGACTCAGGCTACCGGAACGACTATTTCTGGCAGCAGGTGGCCATTTTCGCGAGCGGCCTCGCCGTCACCGCCGCCATCATCCTCGGGAACCTGGTTGGCGGCATCCTCATCGCCGCCGTCATGCTGGTGGCGATGGTATTGTCGAACTATTTCCTCTTCTTCAAAAACGGCCTCGACGTCGGCATGACCCTGCCGGTCCTCTCGACTCTCGCCGTCCTCCTTGTCCTTATGGGTTCTAACTACCTGGTGGTCGGCCGGGAGCGGCGGTTTATCCGGAAGGCGTTCCAACTCAATGTCAGCCCGTCGATTCTCGGCTACCTGGAGAACCACCCCGACCGCCTGTCGTCCCTCCAGGGTGAACACCGGCACATGACGGTCCTGTTCTCGGATATCCGGAGTTTCACGACGATGTCGGAAAAACTTTCGGCGCCGGATCTGGCCCGGTTCCTCAATGAGTATTTTACACCCATGTCCGACATCGTCATGGGCAGCATGGGGACGGTGGACAAGTTTATCGGGGACGGCCTGATGGCGTTCTGGAACGCTCCGGCCGACAACCCCGACCACGCCCGGGACGCCGCTCGCGCCGCCCTCCTCATGGTGGAAAAGCTGGACGAACTGCAACCGGGCTGGACCGAGCGCGGCCTTCCCCGCATCAGTATCGGCTGCGGCATCAACACCGGTTTCATGTTCGCCGGCTACATGGGATCGGAGCAGAGGAAAAACTACAAAGTCATGTGCGACTACGTCAATATCGCCAGCCGTCTTGACAACTTGAACAAGGCCTAACAGTCGAGGATTATCATAACCGAATCGACCTGGGACGAACTCGGGAGCGATTTTATCTGCCGCGTTACGGACAAGGTAAGGGTGAGCGGGAAAGAGGAGGCGGTGGTGATATACGAGCTCCTCGGCATCGGCCCGGCTTCGGAGGAAAAGGTGGAGGAACTCGCCGCCTTCGGCCGGGTGTTCGAACTCTACCAGGAACGCGAGTTCGCCACGGCCGAGGCCCTCCTGAAGGAGCTCGTCTTCATCCGTCCGGCGCCGATCTACAAGATGTACCTGGACCGGTTGGCAATCTACAAGGCGCTGCCGCCGCCGTCCGATTGGGACGGCACCTTCTCGATGACGCACAAGTAGGAGGGGTTCGGTTTTTTTCGAACGTCTTCCAGGCATCGGGTTCACTCCCGGCGCTCTGACTTGGATCCTGACTATGCGCTTTTACGCTGAACTGTTCATGGTATTCTTCCGTATCGGCCTGTTCACCATCGGCGGCGGCTATGCGATGCTCCCGCTCATAGGACGGGAAATAGTCGAAAAGAACCG
>JAJBTL010000046.1:0-2893 GCA_020860865.1 Planctomycetota bacterium
AGCCTGGGTACGGGCGACGCGGAATTCGTGCCAATCCACGCCGTGACGCCGGAGCGCCGGTAGCGCCTCCAGGGCCTCGGGCACCGGAACGCCCATCCCGGCAAGAATGGCAAGGGCCAGATGATCGAGCGCCTGCGGCGGATGCGGCCCCGGGCCCGTTTCCTTCCGGGCGAGAAGTTCCTTGGCGAGGGGCGTTCCCTCCGCGTCCCTGGTTGTAGTCATGCACGTAACTCCCGAATCTGATGTATTAATCCCACGATTTGTAAACAATATTCTACCGCCTCCCGAGCAGCTTGTCCTCCGCCCCCTTGGCCGTTTGCACCATATCCGGATCGCATGCGTCCGGGTGCCGTTCATAAAAGTCGTTGTTGTATAACTGGTACAGGCGAACCGCGAACTGCTTGGGCCGGTACGACCGGGCATATTCGGCGGCATAGAACAATGCCCGTCCGACCCCCGGCAGGTTGTCCGCGTTCACGGTGTACGGCGGTCCAAGGATCTCGCCCCGCTTTTTCAGCCGTTCAGCCTCGAACTGGCGATCCTCGGCGCCGGACGGATCAGCCATGTATTCGGTGAACTTGAACCCGTAGTACAACTGCCCGACCTCGTCGTATGTCTCCAGCCCCTTGTCGGCCCTGAAGGTAAAACTATAAAAGCGGCCGAGCCGAACCAGATCGTTCGTCACTTCCGGCGCCAGGACGCCGGGCGACGAGAACATCCGTTCCTGGATGCGCTGCCGGTAGATATTCGGTCCATACGGCGTCAGAAACAGTATCGCCATCAATAAAAAGAACACCACCGCCGCGATGGTGATCCTCGCCTTGTTTTCCTTGAAGAAGCGGCTCCGGCGCGATCGGGCGGCCAGCCGCGACCGGGCCTTCATGGCGGCGAGGTCGCGGCCCTTGGCGCCAGCCTTGGCACCGGGCTTTGCCCCGCCTTTGGCGATCATTCCCTTGTTACCCACCTTTGCCATAGCGGTACACCTCCTGGGTCAAACCATCCGGCCGGAACGCATCCCTTTTCAGCCCGCCGGTCGTAACCCTATATCAGCACAAAGCCGCGACTCCGCCCGGGGCGGCGTCGCGGCGGCGGTAGCATCGCGACCTAATTGAATTCCGCGTTGAACAGGTAGACGGGAACCGTGCCGGGACCGGCCACTTCCGGCGTCGGCAACGGCTTTTCCATAACCCGCGTCTTCGTGGACGGCATCTGCGTAATAACTTCAAGCCCGGAATCCGGATCCCTGACTCGGCGGAACCGCATGTTGAGGAGCTCGTGGATGATGACGTCGGCGTCGGTCCAGTCGAGTGGACCGGCCGAGGCCAGGCCGTGCAGGTTGAGGACCGGCTGGTCGCTGTCGTCCGGCGTGATAATACCGGCCAGGGCGCGGTCGGCCATGACAGACACCTGGGCGGCGTGGATGCCGTTTTCCCGGGCGAAGTCCTGTATAGCCTGGACAGCGTTATCGCCGTTCTCGAGGTGGAGGAGAAACACCCTCCCGAGTTTGCCTTGGGTCGCTTTCACGGTATCCTCCCGAATAGGTACGGCATACAGAGCGGCGGATCGGCTCCGGCGCCTTTGCGTTCCAGTAGTACTATACCGTTAACCCCGGGGAAAGACAAGTCCCGGTGGCAACTTTTTCAGAGATTGGCACCTTCCCGACCCGAACATACCCTTGCCGTTGGCGGCGGTTCGGCTATACTGGGGAACGGATTCCACTATGACCTTCAGGAGGGGTATCGCCATGTCGGCAACCAATTTCACCATGCAGCAGCTTCTCACCTTCATGTCGAAGCAAAACGGATCCGACCTCCACCTCTCCGCCGACGCGGTGCCGCGCATCCGTCTCCACGGGGAACTGAAGGCATTGTCCATGCCGGTCCTGAATACCGCCGACGCCACCCGCATCATCTATTCCATACTGAACGAAGAACAGATCCGCCGCCTCGAACGTGACCGCGACCTCGATTGTTCCTACGAGATCCCCGAGGTCTCCCGTTACCGCGTCAACGTCTGCTACCAGCGCGGCCGCATCCGCGCCACCATCCGGGCCATTCCGACGGAGATCAAGTCGTTCGACGATCTGAACCTGCCGGTGCCGGTGTTTGAAAAGATTTGTAACATCCCGAAAGGCCTTATCCTCGTCACCGGCGCCACCGGGTCCGGCAAGTCCACCACCCTGGCCGCCATGATAGATTACGTCAACCGGAGCCGGGAAAGCCATATAGTCACCATCGAGGATCCTATCGAATTCGTCCACCGGGACAAGAAGTGCATGGTTACCCAACGGGAAATCGGCGCCGACACCCCGACCTTCGCCTCGGCCCTGAAGCACGTCCTCCGCCAGGACCCGGCCGTCGTCCTCATCGGCGAAATGCGCGACCAGGAAACGGTGCAGGTCGGACTGGAACTGTCGGAGACTGGCCACCTCACCTTCGCCACCCTGCACACCTCGGACTCGATTCAGACGATTAACCGGATTATTGACATTTTCCCGCCCGACCAGCAGTCCCAGGTCCGCACCCAGCTTGGCTTTGTCCTGGAGGCGGTCATCTGCCAGCAACTCCTGAAAACCCGGGACGGCGCCGGCCGCTGCGTCGCCCAGGAAATCCTCCTGTCCTCCCCCGGCGTCCGCGCCAACATCCGGGGGGACAAAATACATCAGATCTACTCGACCATCCAGACCGGGTCGCAACTCGGCATGGCCACCATGAACCAGTCCCTCGCCCGCCTCGTCAAGGAGGGCAAGATAGACATGGACACCGCCCTCAAGAACACGAGCCGCCTCGACGAACTCGAGGCCCAGCTCCGGGACGAAGGCCACGACGTTCCGCTCCGGGCCGGCCTCGGCCAGAACCAGCCGGCTGCCCAGGCGCCGGGCCAGCCGGGCCAA
>JAJBTL010000046.1:2903-4386 GCA_020860865.1 Planctomycetota bacterium
CCCGGCCCTCTATCGGCGGATCGCCACGGAGCCCCGATACCCGGGCGGCGCCACGGTGGTGACACGCCCATCCTCCGCTTAATGAACTTCTTCGCACGTATTTGTACTGACTTTTACCTGGAACCTGAATGACAACCCTGCTCCCCGAATCCCTTCACATGGCCTACACCCTGGCCGTTCTCGCCGCCGCCGTCGTCATGTTCATTGTCGGAAAGATCCGGAGCGACCTGGTGGCGCTCTGCTCCATGCTCGCCCTCACCCTGGCCGGGATAATCACGCCCCAGGAAGGGTTCAGCGGCTTCGCGAACGCCATCATTTTCACCACCGCCGGCATGTTCGTCATCTCCCGGTCCATTGTCCGTACCGGCCTCGCCAACGTCGTGTCGAACCGCATCCTGTCCGTCGCCGGGAAAAACACCCACGTCGTCTACGCCCTCATCATGCTTCTTGCCGCCCTCATCGGGTCCATGGTTTCCAACACCGGCACCGTCGCCATCATGATGCCGATTGTCGTCGGCATGGCCATGACCCTGGACGAAAGCCCGAGCCGCTTCCTTATGCCCCTCGCCTTCATGTCAAGTATCGGCGGCATGTTCACCCTCATCGGCAATTCCCCGAACATGGTGGTGAACGAAATCTATGTCAAGGCCGGCTACCCGAGTTTGAAACTGTTCTCGTTTCTCCCCGTCGGCCTCGTCTGCTTCGCTTTCGGCATGCTCGTCATCACCCCGGTGACCAGCTACTTCCTCTCGCGCCGTAAAAACGAAAAAGCCTCGGCCCGGAAGGGCCTGACCCTGAAGGCCCTCGCCGACCGCTACGATTTCGCCGGCAACATGTTCCGCCTCACCGTGCCGGGTGACTCCCCATCGTCGGCGAACGCCTGGCCGATCTCAAAGTCCCGGAACACGACGGCGTCTATATTCAGGAAATTGACCGGATCGACCAGCGCCAGGGCTATTTCGGTTTCAAACACATCCGGGAACAGCAGATCTCACCCGGCCCCGGCACCGTTATCCAACGCGGCGACACCCTCCGGGTCAAGGGCTCCAAGGAGCAGGTCGAGGCCATGGCCGAACGCTGCCGTCTCGTCCTTCTCGGGCCCGAGGACCGGACCGACCTGGCCGACGCCGACCGTTTCGTCTCCATCGGTATCTGCGAACTCGTCCTCATGTCGTCGTCCCGCCTTGTTAAGCGGAAGGTGTCCGAGTCCGGCCTCCGCGACCAGTTCGGCCTCACTGTCCTCAGTATCCACCGTGGTGAAAAATACGTCTGGCAAGGAATCAAGGATCAGGTGATGGAAGCTGGCGACGCCCTCCTTGTCCAGGGCGCCTGGTCGGACATCGGTAAGCTGGATGAATTTTCCGAGGACTGGGTCGTCGTCGGCCGGCCGCGTGAACACCCCCGCCCCCGCCCCCCCCCCGCGGAGAAACGCCCCCGACCCCAAGGGCCGGCCCCCAAAGGTGTGGGGCGACGCCGCACCGGG
>JAJBTL010000046.1:4396-14275 GCA_020860865.1 Planctomycetota bacterium
CCCTCATGATTGGCGTCCTCGCCATCAACGTTATCCCGACCGTCCTCGCCGTCCTCCTGGCGGCGACGGTGCTGACCCTCGGCGGCTGTTTCCGGAACATGGACGAGGTGTACCAGGCGATTAACTGGGAGACCCTCGTCATGATAGCCTCCCTCCTCCCGATGGCGACGGCGATGGAGAAGACCGGCGTCCTCGACATCGTCTCCGGCGTGATGATGGAAATCGGCCGGGATCACGGACCGATGGTGGCCTTGGCCGTGGTCTACGGCGTGGCGTCGCTCATGAACATCCTCATCAGTACAACGCCGGTGGCGCTCCTCATCGCGCCGGTGGCGATGCGGATAGCGGTGGACCTCGGCCATAGTCCGCTCCCGTTCTTGTTCGCGGTGGCGACGGCCTCGTCCATGTGTTTCGCCAGCCCGTTCTCGACCCCGAGTAACGCCCTCGTCATGTCGGCCGGCCGTTACACCTTCATGGACTATATGCGGATAGGCCTGCCGCTGCAGATCCTTATGGGCGTGGTGATGGTGCTGGTCCTGCCGTGGCTGTTTCCGTTCTAACGGACTGGCGGGCGTCATTCGAGCATCAATTGAAAAACCCCGCCATGGCATAGCCGGCGGGGTTTTCGTACGTTTCAAAATGCTACATCGGACATGACCAGAGCGCGGCTATTCGGGAATCACCCCGACCCCCGGCAGAACATAACCAGGCCAGTAGGCGAATTTCCCCAAATCCTCCCGCTTCGTCACGCCGGAAAGAACAAGGACGGTCTCGATACCTGATTCGACGCCGGCGACGATGTCCGTGTCCATCCGGTCGCCGACAATGACCGTCTCCTCCCGCCGCGACTGCAAACGGGCCATGGCGTGGCGCATCATGAGGGGATTCGGCTTGCCGACGAAGTAGGCCTTTTTCCCCGACGCCATTTCAATCGGCGCCACAAGAGAGCCGCACGCCGGAACCAAACCGTGCTCGGCCGGACCGGTGAGGTCCGGGTTCGTCGCCACCAGTTTGGCGCCTTTTGTCAGGATAAAATGGACGGCGCGTTCAATTTTCTCATAGCCGAACGACTCCGATTCCCCCATCACCACATAGTCCGGGTCGACGTCGTTCATGGTCAATCCAGCATCGTAGAGGGCGTTCAGGAGGCCGGACTCGCCAATCGGATAGACCCCGGCCCCGGGCATCTGCCGGGAGAGGAAGTCGGCGGTCGCCAGGGCGCTCGTGTAGAAATGCCTCTCCTCCACATCGAGGCCGAGGCGGAGCAGTTTCTGCCGCAGTTCCCGCGGGCTCCGTTCACTGGAGTTCGTGAGGAATATGAAATTCTTCTCTTCCCGCTGCAGCCATTCGACAAACTCCCGCACCCCGTCGAGAAGACGGTTCCCGTGGTAAATGACGCCGTCCATGTCGCAGATAAAGGCTTTTTTGCCGCGAAGGTCGGCAAGGGACCGTTCCAGAATACGCGTCGACACGGACGGCTTCGGCTCGTCCGGCGACCGGGCGGCAGACGGTTCCGGATCGGTGGCGCCGACGTTGCGGCGGCCGCTCACGGATGGTCTCGGGTCAATTGGCATGGTGTTCCTCCTTGTGATATCGGCCCGGACGCGGTCCGGCGCTGATGAAACCGCCCCTACCCTTATTCGACCAGCGAAAAACCGGGCAGCCTGGTCCGGACGTCGAAGCAGACGCCGGGCCTGAGCGCTTCTTCCCGGGACAGCAAGCCTTGGAGATGCCACATCTTTTCGCCGCTTGTCAGTTCGCCCGGGATGTCCCGTTCGTTGAACGTGCCCCAGCGGACAACGGCGCCGCTTTCCGTCACCACTTCGAAGCGACGGCGGATTTCCCGTGACACCCCGTCCGCGCCTTGGAACACGCCCGTTGTCACGAGAACCCGGGACACCGGCAGGACCCCGGACAACGGCGACGCCCAAAACGCCTGGAGAATTCCGAGGCCGCCCCGGACCCCGGGGTCGGACCAGACGTCGCCCGGTTTTGGGCCCTGACCAATCGTCTTCGCCGTGACGCCGACAATTTCCGGAAGTTTCGCGAACGGTTCCCGTTGTCCCGCCACCGGCAGGAGGACGCCTTCCATGTCTATCATGTAATAGCGTTGTCCGCTCCGGACCTGGGCGACCGGCAGGCGGAGCTGGAGCTCGAGGTCAATCCGGTTAGGGTAGCGGCGGCGGACGCGGGACACTTTCCGCACCCAGACCGATTGGTTGTAGGCATTTTTCAGATCGGTGACGAGGAGCGGGTCTAGGAGGTTACGGCCGTTGAAGGCGAAGCCGATGCGGCGGATTTCCTCGGCCGATTCCGGGCATTCCTTCACCGAGCCGCCGAGGGCGATGGTGTCACTGTCCATGCGGAAGCGGTTGTCCGCCAGGGCCTGTTGCCAGAGGAAGACCGCACCATAGAGGAAGCCGCCGACGACAAGGAAAAACATGAAGAGATGAAACAGCTTCCCCGCCAGCGGCCGGATAAGGCGCCGTGTCGTCGTGTGGCGGCGAACCGCCTTCTGGACCGTTTTCGAGAGGGGTTTTGCCTCTTTGGTCATTCCCCGCCCCGCTCCATCGCCATCGTTGCCATCATTACCGCCAGTTCTTCTATCGGGATGCCGGCCGCCCGGGCGGCCATGGGTAAAAGACTGTGTCCGGTACAACCGGGAATGGCGTTCGCCTCGAGAAACACCGGGCCGTCCACCGTCAGCATAAAGTCTATCCGCGCCACATCGCGGGCATCGACCAATTCCGCCGCCCGCGCCACCTGTTCCCGGAGCGTTTCCGCCATGTCCTCCGGCAGGTCGGCCGGGCAGACATAGCGGGTATCGTCGGCAAGGTATTTGGCGTTGTAGTCGTAAAAACCGCTCGCGGCCTCCATCTCGACAAACGGCAACACCCGGCCGTTAAGCCAGGCGGCGGTGAGTTCCCGGCCGACAATGCATTCCTGGATCATGGCGACGTCGTCGGCGCCAATACTCCGGACAACTGCCTCGGGTAAATCCTCGGGCCGGTCGACCCGGCCGGCGCCGACCGAACTGCCGCCGTAGTTCGGCTTGACAAACAGGGGATAGGAAAATCCCACCGCCTGGACCAGGACCGGCGCCGCCTCCGGATTGTCCGACAAAATCCACGAGGCCACCGGCAGGCCGGCGCGGCGGTACGTTTCCAAGGTCGCGTTCTTGTCCATCATCAACCGGCAGGCGTCGGAGCCGGACCCGGTGAAGGGAATGCCCCGGCGTTCGAGAATGGCCTGGGCGCCGCCGTCTTCGCCGAACCGGCCATGAAGCATAATAACGGCGAGGCAGCAATCAAGTCCTTCGAGAAACTCTTCCGGCTCTTCGGCCGGAATGATGACGAGGCGATTGTCGACCCCGGCCCGCTTCAGGGCCTGGTGAATCGTCTCGCCACTCGCCAGGGAGCCTTCCCGCTCGCCGCCCGGACCTCCGGCGAGGACGACGATGCCGCTGTCGGATTCGTTCGCTTCGCTCGTCATGGCGGATTCTCCCCTGGGTTGTGGCACGTGAAAAAAGATACGTATCCGGCCGGAACCGGCCACTTCAGCGCCTGTCAGATGCGCCCGCATTATCCATATTCATACGGGAAAATGCTGAAAATCTTCGCGGAAGCCCCACAGGCGGATTTCCGGTTCAAGAACGATGCCGCTCCGGCGCCACACCATTTCCCGCATGCGGACGACAAGGCGGAATACGTCCGCCGCCGTGGCGTTCGCCTGGTTGACGACGAAATTGGCATGGACGCGGCTGACGACGGCGTCGTTTTCCCGCATGCCTTTGCAGCCGGCCTCGTCCAGGAGCGAACCGGCCGAATCCCCGGCCGGATTTTTGAACACGCAGCCGGCGCTCGGAATGGTCAGGGGCTGCGAGGCCCGCTTCCGCTCCCGGTGGCGGCGGACGCTGTCCCGAAGGACAAATGGATCATCGCGATCGGTGAAGCGGAAGTCAAACCGGAGCGCCAGCATTTCCTCGATGGCGCTTGTCCGGTAGTCGAATCCGAGATCGTCACGGCCCCGCGTTTCCGTCGTCCCGTCGAACCGGACAATCTCGGCGGCAACAACGAATCGGCCGATGCCGCCGCAGGCCGCTCCCGAGTTCATCGTTACCGCTCCGCCGACTGTGCCCGGAATGCCGGCCAGCGATTCAATGCCGCGAACGCCGGCGCCGATGGTCTCCCGGACAAACGCCGCCAGGGGTGCCGCCGCCCCGACCGACCAGGACAACCGGTCCCCGCCTGCCTCAATCCGGCCGAAGTCTCCCGAGGGCGCCAGGTGGACAACCATCCCGTCGACGCCATCATCGGCGACCAGCAGATTGCTGCCGCCGCCAAGGACATAGACCTGGACGCCCCACTCCCGGGCGAAGCCGACCGCTTCCAGGACGTCGTCCCGGTTGGCCGGTTCTGCCAGCCAGCGGGCCTGACCGCCAATCCCGAAGGAGGTGAACGGCGCGAGGGAAACATTTTCCCGAATATACCGTGGCAGTGCCATCAGCCGCCCTTTCCATTGCCCGAGGCCAGGACGCGGGCGACAGCGTCGATAGTCCCCGCCCCCATCATGATAACGGCCTCCCGGCCGGCGGCCAGGCGCCGCGTTTCCTCCACAACCCTATCGAGGGCGACCGGACCATGCGCCACGGCGCCGTCCGGGAGGAAGCCGCGGATAAGGTCGGAGGTGACGCCGGGGATCGGCTCCTCCCGGGCCGGGTAAATGTCGACCAGGAGCACGTCGTCGGCACCGGCGAGGGCGGCGGCGAAGTCCCGGGCGTAGTCCCGGGTCCGTGAATACAGGTGCGGCTGGAAAACGACCAGGGTCGGACCGTTATGGCGCAGCCGGAACGCACCGATGGCCGCCGACACTTCGGTCGGGTGGTGGGCATAATCCGAGTAGACCACCGCACCGTCCGGTTTCCCGTCCACCGTGCCAAGCCGCTCCATCCGGCGGTCGACGCCGCCGGCTTCGGCCAGAGCCTGGCGCACCGTATCGACAGGGACGCCCTTCGTGATGGCGGCGGCGGCGGCGGCAAGGCAGTTCAACACATTGTAGCGGCCGGGAAGAAGGGTCGAGAACTGTCCGAGATCTCGGTCCCCGTGGAGGAGGCGGAAGCGGGTGCGGTCCGGTTCGTCGGCGATATCGACGGCCCGGAAGGTAGCGGTTACATCGGCGATGCCGAACGACACTTTCGCGCCCCTGTGGTCAACGTAGAGGCGACGGCTTTCCGCATTGTCCATGCTGGCGACGAGGAGGCTGTCCGGTCCCAGGTTGGCGGCGTAGGTCCGGAAGGCGGCGAAGAGGGCATCGTCGGTCCCGTAATAACTGAGGTGGTCGGATTCGATGTTTGTAACAATGGCGACGTCGAGGCGCGGGAGGAGAAACGACCCGTCACTCTCGTCCAGTTCGGCGACGAACGGCCCGTTCCCCATGCGGATGTTCCCGTACTCCAGTTCCGGAACAATGCCGCCGATGAACACGGTCGGGTCCCAGCCGGCGGCGATGAGGATGCGGGCGGTCAGCCACGAGGTGGTGGTTTTGCCGTGGGTCCCGGAGACACCCCAGGCGGTCTGGCCGCTCATGAAATCGGCCAGGAGTTGTCCACGGCGAACCGTCTCCCGGGCGGCCTCAAGTTCGGGATGATCAGACGGGACGGCGCTCGTATGGACCAGGAGGTCGACGTCGGCGACATGGTCCGCCGCATGGCCGACAAGGACTGGTATGCCATCCGTTATCAGACGGTCCGTCAGATCCGACGCTTCCCGATCACACCCGGAGACAGTGGCGCCTTCGCGGGCGGCCAACCGGGCCAGGGCGCTCATGCCGATACCGCCTATACCCATGAAATGTATTTTTTTCCCGTGGAGACCCATTCCGATTCCAATCATGTCCTTTCCGATTTCCGGAAAAAAACCGTTGCGGCGAAGCGTCCGGTCAAGGATATAATGCATGGAGTGTATACGGCCCGCGCCGAACGGCAGCGGCCTGTATAAAACCATGGATAGCTGCCCGACCCACTGCCGCACAGTTCCCCTATGTTATCGACCAAAACCGGATGCCGGATGGAACGATGTTCGGGAAAAAAACCTCAACCTTGCCTGAATGCCACGCTGTCTTCCAGAGATGCTGACGAGTATTCGCTCTTTCCCCTGGTGTCAGGCGGGTTTCTCGGGGCATATTATATGCTTTATACGGATAGTCACTTGCCCTCGTGGCAATTAATCGTGGAAATTTACACAGGGTGTATGTAAAATTGCATTGACAGAAAGAATCTTTGTAAATAAATTAGCCGAACCTACTGGGGGACCGCCAATTTTCCTCCTGAGCAACGGAGCCGCACGGGCCTTTAAGGAAGGGTAGACAATGGACATGGCACAGGAAGAGTCTCGCAGTAGCAGTGACGGTGAATTACGATCAAAGCCAACAGTACCTGATCCCACCGACTTTACTTCACGCGTTCTTCAGGTTCTCGGAGAAATTCCACAAATCATTCTCTCCTCTGGCAAAGACGCCGATTTCGCCATAGACCATTCATTCGCAAGGGTAGGAACATTAATAAATGCATCGCGGGTGTATTTATTATTGGAGGAAAAGGACGGAAGATATCTGCGAAACACCCACGAATGGGTCAATGAAAACATCGGACCGGTAATGTATTCCTGGCCGTTATACGACTTTGAATTCGATATACCGTCCATGAAAAACCTTATCGCCAATTACGATATCTACTATGGTCATACAAGCGCGATGCCGCTTGATTTATCTCAGGTGTTTACCAAGCAGGGGGTGAGAACCTTCATCATGTCCCCGGTCTACCGGGACAATGCCAAGGTCGGCCTGGTCGGCGCCGACTTTTGCGAGCGGGAACGGGATGATTGCGAAATCATCGCTCCCATCTTCCGCCACCTGGCCGGCCTGGTGGCGATGGCCCTCGAAAAGAAGCAGCACCAGCTCCTCCTCTCCAAGGTGAGCGCCCTCCGCTCCATCATTCACGAAATCGAGCCCATGCTCAGGGGCCACGAACTGGAGGAGTTTAACCAGGCGGCAAAAGCGACCAAACCCATCACCCTCCTCGACGCCGAGCGGCGAATCATTATCGAGACCCTGGAACTGTACAAGGGCAACAAATTGAAAACCGCCAAACACCTCGGCCTGACCTGACCGTCCCTGGATCGCCGGTGCAAAAAGCTCGGCATCGAAGTCAGGAAGAAAAACGGAAAATCGTAACAGCCGGTACCGGATTCCGCCTCTCGCGGCGTGAATAACAAATTGCACCGAGGCACGAGTGAACCAGCGGCCCCAGCCGCTGGTTCTTTTCGTTTTACATATGTCAAGAGACCAAGTATCCGTCGGCGAGACAGTGGTTATCGAACAACTTCAGGGTAGCTCCAGCCCAATTTGAGGACGCTCGCCTCCGGGAAAACCTCCCGGAAAAATTACTCGCAATGCTATACTGGTGACAACCGGTCGACCATTTTATTGCGCCTGGCACAGTGCTGGAAGTTGTTCAATAACAGCTTGTATCCAAAAAGAAACTGCAAAAAGCGCAGCCTGAGCCGCGCTCTTGCAGAGTGACAGAGAGACTTCGATGGATGGAGAATGCGAGTGACGCAAGTGGAACGTCCCGTCCCCTCAGCGGGACGCTCGGACCGCGTGGCACTGCCGTTCTTTCCGGGATTCCCCGGGGTCAGGCCGGCATGCTGGCGACGCGTTCGAACGTCACCACCACTCTGATGCCGCTGGCTGTCAGTTTTCGTGTCAGGACGTCGATGGCCCAGAGGTAATGATTGATGTCTTCCTCTTCGCCGTTTTCAACCGGAGCGGGCGTCCCGGACCGGGGCCGGCCGACATCGGTGCCAAGCACCTGACTCCGGATGACGGCGGGGTCGTCCCGGGCGGTGAGGGCGGTGGTGCCCATGGCCTGGCCGGCGTAGTCATAGTCCCGATGGTCGCGACGGAACCATTCGACAGTGGTATTGAAGAAGGCAGCGATCTGTTCAAGGCGGAGTTCGTCAGGCGTCCGCTTGCCGCTTTCCCACGGCGACCATTGCTGCGGCGATACGCCGAAGGATTCGGCGCAACGCTTGCCGCCGCCGCGGCCGGGGTATTTGCGGAGGCGGCACTCCCTGATGTTGCGGGCTATCGTTTCTCGTAGTGCATCGGGCATTTTTCCCATCTTGTTCCCCTCTCGTGAATGGAGGTCAAGTGTAAAAAACCGTCCGGACAAAGTTGTTTTTTGGCCGTACGGACCAGGACGCCTATCCAAGCATGAAAAAACCAGGCGCCAGGAATCGGTCTCCCGCTGCACCGCCCGGATGGTCCGGCGATCCATGGCCGTTATCGCCATGCCGCCGTCCACCTGCCGGACCCGCCCGAAGCGGTAACGACAAGGACCGATTCCAAACGCCTGTTCCCACATACTCGGATTGGCTTATTTACATGCGCTTGATTTCTGTTAATATAATCGATTAGGCTAATAATACGGTCGCTGTTAAAAAGGTCGGGAACCGGGCCGCGGCGGCGCTTGACCACACCGCCGGGAAATCGCGGTAAAAGCGGCATAGACACCGCCGTTGTTCTTTCCCGCGAAAACAAGTTCCACGCGTTTATAATTATACCCGGTAAAAGCCTGATGTTCAAGCGGCAACCGATGTTTTTATGCGTTTATAAAACATCAGTAGCGGTAAATAAACAGAAAAAAGCCAGACAAAATGGTAATAACGATTATAATCGCAGTCGAAGTTGATGGTGTAGAACGTGGTGGATGACAGGTTTTTTATGACGCAAACTTGTAATTTCGCCGAATCTTTATACTATAACGTCGAAAATTCTGATTGTATAGTCCATTAATACAAAATCGCTAATCTTCCCGGTCACAGCCAAGAAGATGGACAACCGGGCCACGCTGACGGCCGTCGCCTGGACGGGAAAATTTTTAAAAAGTTGTTCGATAACGACCGTTCGCCGCCGGATACAACGTTAAAAGCGCCTCGCGGCGTGTTTTTGTCCATTTCATCGGACGAAAACGCGCCTCCTTGACCTTTTTCCTCTCGGCGACGAAACGGCGGTTTTTGGAACATCCTGCACAATAATGGAGCCTTGACAATGGTTTTGCCCTCACCCAAGAACATGATGCGTATTGTCACGAACACGCTCAACCTGGTCGATGCCCGGCTTATCGACCACGGCATGAATGTCGGCACCCTCGTTTCCCATGTTCTGCGGCAAGGCAGCCGCTTTTCCCGGAAAGAAATCCACGACATCGTCATCGCCGCCGTCCTCCACGACATCGGCGCCTACAAAACCGAGGAAATCGACCGGATGGTCGAGTTCGAGCTCCATGACGTCTGGTCCCATTCGGTCTACGGCAACCTTTACCTGAAACATTTTTCACCCCTCGCCGACGTCGCCCCGGCCATTCTCTTTCACCACGCCGATTACCGCCGGTTCAAGAGCTTGTCCGGGACATCCGCCGAAGTCGGCCAAATCATCAACATCGCCGACCGGGTGGACATCCTGAGCCGCCACGGCCTCCGAAAAGGCGACGACTTCCTGAAATATTTCGAACAGCAGCGCGGCCGGGCCTTCCGCCCGGATCTCCTGGACCAGTTCCAGGCCGCCGACGTGTTCCGCATTGTCTCGGAACGCGGCATCGACAACCATCTCGGCATCGAACTCGATTTCGACGAACAGGAATGCCTCGACTACATCAAGATGGTCGTCCTCCCCATTGATCTCCGGAGCAAACAGACCGTCACCCACACCATGGCCGTCGCGGCCGGCGCCCGGGGCACTGGCCCGCCTCTTCAACATGACGGACGACGAAGTCGACAACATCCACCTTGGCGCCCTCCTCCACGACCTCGGGAAACAGGG
>JAJBTL010000046.1:14285-25634 GCA_020860865.1 Planctomycetota bacterium
TTTGGAAGCGCCGCACCGCCTGGACGACGCCCAGATGGACGTGATGAAATCCCACGTCCGCCATACAGACGCCATCCTCCGGGGCAATATCGACGACACCATCCGCCGCATCGCCTCCCGGCACCATGAGCGCCTGGACGGCACCGGCTACCATCTCGGCCTCGACGGCGGCGAATTGACTTTCAGCGAGCGCCTGGTCGCCGTCGCCGACGTCCTGAGCGCCCTCGGCGGCGTCCGCACCTACAAGGACGCCTACCCGAAGGAAAAGATCATCGCCATCCTGGACGACATGGTCGCCCGGCGTCACCTGGACGGCACCATCGTCGCCATGGTGAAGAATCGCTATGACCACGTTATGGATGTGGTCAACGCCGAAGCGGCGGACGTGCTGGCCCTGAACGATCGGGTCAATGCGGAATACCGTTCTCTTATGGAACGAATCAACCGGATTGGTCCGGACGAAGACGTGTATTCGGTTCTGTCCGAAGTGCCGCGCGACCTCTTTTAGCGCTTTTTAAGTAGAGTTGGCTCTCCCTGCGTTTTACGTAATTAACTGGAATAAACCGAAAAGCGCAGGGGAAGGATCACATTCAATTTAATACGCTAAATGTGCCTCGCACCTCATCACCCAGGACAAAACAATCCCCCGGTTCGCATCCGCGTCCGGGGGATTTCGTCAGGTGATTCTTCGCCGTGCAAGGCTGCGACCTATTCGTCGTCGCCTTCCTCCGGTTCTTCTTCGAAGTCGTCGTCATCGTCCAGATCGTCCATGGCGAACACGGCGTTTTTGATGGCATCGAACGCCGATACCGGCAGGATGACCGGTTCGCCCGCGCCGCTAGAATAGACGAGCGTCTTGCCTTCGAGTTTCCGGACAACCGTCACCATCTTCAGGTTGACGATGGCGTCGCCGACCAGGCATAGTCCCTGTTCCGGGACGAGGGTGTAGAAATTCTCGTCATCGTTCTCGGTCAATTCATCAGTCATGTTTCTCTCCGTTCCGTGCTGTATGTAAATCATCGCGCACATTCTCTCCATGGCGGCAAAGGGGTCGCTCCATCCCTCTCCGACTGCCCTCACTCGGCCGCCGGGAAAAAGCCAGTAAACAGTCTCCACGTAAACAGACGTATGGAAGCGTATCGTGGAAATTCAACTACCCGCCACCCACGGCCGGCCCATTTCGTCCCGCCAGGCTACGTCCGACAGGCTGTACCGGGGACGCGGCGGCGGCAATTCCCTGGCCGGCCGCCCGGTGGGGAGGAAGGCAATGGGAAAGTTGTATTTCGGATCGAGGCGGAGAATTTCCATAACCTTCTCCGAGTCGAACAAGCCGACCCAACAGGTGCCGAGGCCGAGGGCGGTGGCGGCGAGAACATAGTGTTCGCCGGCAATCATGCAGTTGACCCGGATGGCCGCGTCGTTCATCTCGCGGGACGATTCCGGTTTTTCTTTATATTTTACCTCCAACGTCGCCAGCGTCTCTGTCGAGAGGGCGCCGACGTCGGCCAATTCGTTGGCCCGGCGCAATGGTTTTTTATAAATACCCCTATCGCCCAGAAGGACGGTGATGACCGGCGCCTGTTTGAGAAGCGGCTGATTGAATCCCGCTTCGGCCAGGGCGGCCCTGAAATCGGCCTTTTTCGCCACAAGAAAACGCCACGGATGCGAATTGGTGGCGCTCGGCGCCAGCCGCGCCGCTTCCAGACACGTTTCAATGTCCTTACTCGGCACCGGATCGTCCGAAAACTCCCGGCACGATCGGCGACTGCGAACCACTTCGAAAAAATCCATAGGCTTAGTCCTTGAATAAGACCTCGGCGGTCATCTCCTTCGGCACCTCGAGACCCATAAGTTTGAGAATGGTCGGCGCCAGGTCGGCCAGTTTGCCGCGCTCCTTCAACTTCCTGCCCCACCCGTTTTTCGACACGTAAATACATTCGACCGGATAGAGGGTATGGCTGGTCTTGGTCATGCCGGTCTCGTAATCGACCATCTGTTCGGCATTGCCGTGATCGGCGGTGATGAGGATGTCGGCGTCAAGATCGAGAAGCGGCGGGAGAATCCGGCCGATACAGGTGTCAACGGTCTCGACCGCCTTCCGGGCCGCTTCCGGGTCGCCGGTATGGCCGACCATGTCGCCGTTGGCGTAATTGACGACGATAAGGGAATACGGATTGTCCTTCAGCCGCTTGAGAAGTTCTTCCGTGACGTTTTCCGCCTCCATTTCCGGATGGCTGGCAAAGGTCGCCGGGTCGAACCGGCCTTTTATCTCCACCTGATCCTCCTCTGAGAACGGCGTCGTCGACTTGCCGTTGAAGAAGGAGGTGACATGGCGGAATTTCTGCGTCTCGGCGATGCGGAGCTGCCGCAGGCCCTGCTCCGCCACGACTTCGCCGAGGAGCCGGTCCATGCCGCCGTCGCCACCCATGGCGCCGAGCATGTAGGACGGGAAGCTGTCGTAGTAACGGGTCAGGCCGACATAGACCACCTTCGGCTTGGCGGACAGCGTCCCCGGGTACGTTTCCTCGACAAAGGCCTGGGTCAACTGGATGGCCCGGTCCTGCCGATAGTTGGTATGGAGAATGGAATCGCCGTCCTTGACGCCGGCATAATCGCCGAGGATGTGGGGCGGGATATATTCGTCCACCATTTCGGTGCCGTCCGGGGTCTTGTCGTTGGCGTAGGAGTCCTTCACGACAGACATGATGTCCGTGCCTTTTTTGCCGACAGCCGAGACAATGGCGGCGTAGGCCTGGTCGGTCAGGTCGTAGTTTTTCGACCGGTCCATCGCGTAGTAGCGGCCCATGGCGGTGCCGATGACGCAGTTCCCGACTTCCGCCATGACCTTCTCGAGTTTGGCGATATATTCGGCCGACGACCGCGGCGGCGTATCCCTGCCGTCCAGGAACGGATGGAGGACGATGCGGCCGTCCGGATATTCCTGCCTGGCCCGGCGCATTATCTTGAACAGGTGTTCCTGATGGGCGTGGACGCCTTCGTCCTGGAGGAGGCCAAGCAGGTGAAGGGCGGACGTGTTCGCCTTCCAGTTGTCGACAATACGCTTCCATTCCGACGTGTCGAACAGGGTGCCGTCGGACAGGCCGTCGTCGATGCGTTTCAGTTCCTGGATAACGATACGTCCGGCGCCCATGTTGAGGTGGCCGACTTCGGACGATCCCTGGTAGCCTTCCGGCAGGCCGACCGCTTCGCCGGAAGCGTTCAAGAGGGTCCAGGGATAGCGCGCCTTCAACCGGTCGATGACCGGCGTCTGGGCGCAAAAGACGGAGTTGCCGCTCGGATTGGGGTTGTAACCCCAGCCGTCACGAATAATAAGCACTACCGGTTTCACTGGCATTGATTTCTCCTGTTTGCCGCTTTTTCATTTACAAGGGTGACGCGAGACTGTTTGATTGCGGAGGTGCGCTGCGAAAAAAAGTTGGTTACGAGTCGCACGACACCGCTCCGGCACGGGCGGGCGCCACCGTGGGACTCGGCCGGGACCGGCCGGACCAATCTTGTCCGAAATATGCCGCGTCCCGCTTACCGTCATACGATTATAATGGAAGGAAACGGCCATGTCCAAACCTTTACGCTTTTTTATAGCCGGGATAATCCAGGGTTCCCTCCCGGACGCCTGCCATCCCCAGGACTACCGCCGGGAGATTGCCGCCCTTCTCCGGGAAGCCTTCCCGGGCGCCGAGGTCTTTGACCCGGTCGAGGAATATCCGGACAGCATCCAGTACGACGACGCCAAGGCCAGCGCCGCATTCTTCGACCTGATGGACCGGGCCGGCAAGGCCGATGTCCTCATCGCCTTCGTGCCGGAAGCGAGCATGGGCACGGCCATCGAACTGTGGAACGCCCACCACGCCGGCTCGTATGTCGTCACGGTGTCCGGCCTGACGAAAAACTGGGTCGCCCGCTACCTGTCGGACGCCATGCTCCCGGATCTCCAGAGCCTCGAGGAGTATATCCGGAGCGGGGCGTTGGCGACGGGAATCCGGGGGAAATTGGGCGATGGGCCGTTGACGGTGTGAGCCGTACCTGATACGATACGACATACCCATTATCCATGTTCCGGGCGGGACGGCGACAGTCGCCTCCCGGTCTCCCGTGCGTTACGGTATACCGGTTTACAGGTCGTGGTACACGGCATTGTCCGACCGGCATGACAAAGAACGCAGGCGAGGCCATACCGACAAACCTTGTCGGGCTGTACCGGTGGTAATGGAATATATGCACCATACCCGAATCCGCCACGGATTCAACCTGAGGAGAAAAAGCATGGGTTTTCCGGAACGCTTTTTAGGACGACTCGGACAGGCCGCCGTTGTGGCGGCAGCCATAGGCGCCGTCGGCCTTTACGGTAGCGTCGGCCAGGCCGGTGAACCGGTCGGAACCGTCCCGCCGCCGAACCCGGGCAGTTTTTCCGTCGAACCGGTCAGCAACCACCCGACCCTTCCCCGCACCCGGGCGCCGCAAGCGGTCGCCAACCAGATTCACGTCACCCGGGCCGAAGGCACCGCCGACCTCGTCAACCAGCCGCCGGTGACCGGCGCGCCGGTCATGGCACCTCCGGGCGCTGTCCCGGTCCCGCCCGAGTCGATGCCGGCCATCCAGTACACCTACAGCGGCGAGAGCGTGCAGCCGACCTTCGACCCGACCCTGAACGCCTATGTCATGCCCCCGGTCGTCGCCCAGGTGCCAATGTACCAGAACCCTGACGGCAGCCTCGTCCCGGCCCAGGGCCAGGTGGTGGTACCGGTCCCGGCTCCCCTTGGCACCCCGCCCGGAGCGACGGTACGGTACATGACGCCGACCGGACCGGGCGCGCCGATGATGTTCCCGTCCGGACCAATCAACCCGAACACGATGGTCTATGCCCAGACCCAACCGATGCCGGTCCCGTACTACGGCGCCGGCCCGGCGAATGTCCAGCCGATGCCGGAGCCGACAGACAACACCGGTCCGGAAGCGGCCGAGGCCGGCACCGGAGCCGCGCCCGCCGGAGGAACGCCACCGCCGGCGCAGCCGTCGGCCCAGCCGGCTCCTCCGCCTTCGCCGTTCGCCCCGCTCGTCCCGGTCGGGACAGGGTCCGGAATGGCGGGCGCCCCTTACGGAACCGTCCCGGTCGTGACCCAGCCGCCAGCCGGCCAGATGCAGGGCCAGGTGGTCGGGTATCTTATCCCGCCGGGCGCGGTTCCCGGTTTTGGAATGGGTGCGAACGGACCGGTTGTTTCGGAAACGTTGCCGCCGCAACCCGGCGCCACGACTTTCGACCAGTACTGTGCCAACTGCCCGGCGCCGGTGGTGGCGACGATGACGCCCTACGGCGCGGTCGGTTCGGCACCGGACTTCCGCCCGGAACTGGTGGAAAGTAGCCCCGTCCCTCTCGCCATCACCCCGGCGGACGCTTGGCGCTTTATGAACTCGGGCCAGCAGCTCATCGTCCTCGACGTGCGCGGCGAACTGGAACGGGCGGTCGACGGGCACATCCCCGGGGACGCCAACCTGCCGTACGATCCGAAGGGGACTTTCAACACGCGGGCGCAGCATGCCATATTGGATCGTGACGCGCCGATAATCGTTTACTGTAACAGCGGCATCACCTCGGCATCGGCGGCGGACGTCCTGTCCAGGGCCGGGTTCACCCGGGTGTTTGTCCTTGGCTCATACGCGAACTGGCCGTATGCCAGGTCTAAATAAACCGCATCGGAAGCGCATTCCGTACACAGCGTCGTCACAACGCCAAGAATCAACCATGTGGAAAAGAACGTCCTGGAAACAGGGCGTTCTTTTTTTCACGCCTTCGCCGTCCCGATACTGACGCACCGTCCCGTACCCGCCACGCCATCATCAGCGACCGAAAAAGGCGTAGAGGAAAAAAAAATGTCCCCGGACAGTTTATGCTGAAGAGGTACGAAGTACGACGCTGGAACCAGGGCGAGGACAACAAAGGCGTTGGCGGGCGGTGTCAACCGGTCGCAAAGCCGTCCTCCCGCCAAAGCCTCTTCGTATACATCGGGATGTTTCATCCCGTCTATTTTGCAACAACGCGTGTGGGCAAACTCCATCTCCTTCTCCCCCACCCCAACGCGGCGGCATGCCGAAGCCAAGCGGCATGCCGCATTTTTATCTTGATTTTTTCGTGGCATTCACTATACTGCTGCATCTGAGTTCTTTGCGACACAGTGGTGGCACGATTCCTGAGAGAAAGCGAAAGAACCACATGAACACGCAGTCGGGCAGCTTTTACTTTTATCGCTGGTATTATGGATTCCTTTCCGGGAGGAAACGGGACGGCGATGCCTGATTGACCTTATACAGCATACCCCCGAACTTTTCCTGCCGGCCTGGTGATGGCCGGCTTTTTTTGTGTTTTTAGTTCTTTTTTTTGGAGACCCACAATGGACCCGCGACGCAAGACAATCGGTATCATCGGACTCGGCGCATTTGGCATTTTTATGGCAAAGCACCTGTCCCCGTATTACCGCGTCGTCGGGTACGATCCGCGCACATCCGCTCCGGACAACGGAGTAACGCCGTCGGCCGATCTCGAGTTGGTCACGGCCGACGAGGCGGCCAAACAGGACGTCGTCGTCTTCGCCGTTCCCCTGGCCGCTCTCGAGGACGCGGCCCGCCGGGCGGCGCCGCACATCAGGCCGGGCGCCCTTGTCGTCGATGTCACGTCGGTTAAAATGCGGCCGCTCGAAATCCTGACGGAAGTCATCCCGGCCCACGCCGATCTCCTCGGCACCCATCCCCTGTTCGGCCCGCAGTCAGGCAAGAACGGCATCACCGGCCTCCGGGTGGCCCTGGCTCCGGTCCGTATCGCCCCTGACCGCTACTACAGTATCTGCGATTTCCTGTCCGACAAACTCGGCCTCCTCACCCTCAAGGTCGACCCGGACGCCCACGACCGAGAGATGGCCAAGGTCCAGGCGATGACCCATTTCATGAGCCGGGCGCTCCGGGCCATCGGCCTCGGCCCGTCGCCTATGGCGACAAAAGCCTACGAGAAGCTCCAGGAATTTGCCTCCATCGTCCTCTCGGATTCGTGGGACCTGTTCCTCACCATCGAAAACGGCAACCCCCACGCCGCCGCCGTCCGGCAGCGGCTCGTGGAGGAATTGGTCGGCTTGGAAGAGCAGTTGGATCAGGACGGAGCCGGAAGCGAAGTCGCGTAGGACGTTTTTTGGGCTGTTTGTGAAAGGCCGGTTTCAGCCGTCGACGACCTCGGCGCCGGCCTGGCGCAGTTTGTCGAAGAATCCGGGGAAGGTTTTACTGACCGCCCCGGCGTTCGTGATTGTTACCCCGTTGGCGGCCAGCCCGAGCAGGCTGAACGCCATGACCACCCGGTGATCGTTCAGGGAATCGATGGTCGGCGTCTTCAGTGACGACCGGTCGGCCGGATGGATGCGAATCCAGTCGGGACCCTCTTCAGTCCGGACGCCGAACGCGGCCATGATGGTGCTGACAGCGGCCAGGCGGTCGGTTTCGTGGTTCCGGATATGGCCGAGGTTTGTCATGGTGATTGGCCCGTCCGCGAACACGGCCAGAACGGCCAGGGACATCGCCATCTCGGACATGGCCCGCATGTCGATGTCGAAGCCGCCCGGGACCGTGCCGCCGAGCCACGACACGCTCATCCCGCCCGGGCCTGCTTTGATTACAACGCCGAGGCGGGTGAGCAGGTCAAGGAGTTTATACCCGGGCTGGCGGGTTTCCGGGGAGACGTTGGTGACGATTCCCCTGCCCCCGGTGAGGATCGGTAGGAGAAGGAAGTTTAGGGCGGCATTGAGATCCGCTTCGACATGGATGTCATTCCCGACATAGCCGCCCGGCGACACGGTGGCGACGACGTCATCGCCGACGCGTTCCGTCCGCACCGTGGCGCCGAAGTGGCGCATGACTTCCACTGTCGTGTCGATGTATCGTTCTTCCCGGTCCAGATCGGTTATCCGGACCGATGCCTCGGCCCGGCAATACGGCGCCGCCATGAGGAGTCCGCTGGCGAACTGGGACGACGCGGCGGCGGAGACGGCGACCTCGCCCCCCCGGAGGCCGGTCGCCCTGATCCGCATCGGAAAGGACCGGCCTTCCGGCACCGCTATATCCGCGCCCCAGTGGCGGAGGCCTTCGAGGAGCGGCAGAATGGGCCGCCCGGCCAGTTGGTCCGTGGATTCGAGGCTCCACTCGCCCGACTCCATCGAGGCGAGGAGGCCGGGAAGGAACCGCCCCACGGTTCCGGCCGAGCCGATGTCGAGGCTGGCCGGGCGGACCACGTGGCCAGAGCCGTGGATTCGGACGCTGTCGTTCCCGAGATGTTCGACCGGGACGCCGAGGTCCCGGAGGCAGCGGAGGGCGGCCCGGGAGTCGTCGCCGTCCGGGATGCCGGCGACGACGCTTGTGCCGCTGGCCATTCCGGCCAGAAGCAGGACCCGGTTGGCGATTGATTTGGAACCGGGAATGTCGAGGCTATAGTCGAGTTTTCCCCGCGCCGGTTTGACCGTGACGGTGGCCGGGAGTTTTTTTTCCAGGGCGGCACTATTCATAGGAGTTCTCCATGTCGTGGTCGCGAGGCAGTTGGCGTTCCAAACAGTTGTTGCATATTCCCGAATATCCCGACCCGGCCGCTCTCCGGAGCGCCGAGGACAGGCTCAAGAAATGCCCGCCCCTTATTTTCGCCGGCGAAGTGCGGCACCTGAAGTCGAGCCTGGCCCGGGCGGCGGACGGCCACGCCTTTCTGCTTCAAGGGGGAGATTGTGCCGAAAACTTCGAGGAATTCAACACCAAGTATATCCGGGACACGTTCCGCGTGCTTCTCCAGATGTCCCTTATCCTCACGTTTGTCGGAGAAAAGCCGGTGGTGAAGGTCGGCCGGGTGGCCGGGCAGTACGCGAAACCACGGAGCGCCGCGACGGAAATCGTCAACGGCGAGGAAATCCTCACCTACCGGGGCGACATGATCAACTCCCCGGAACCGACCCCGGAGGGCCGCCGTCCAGATCCGGACCGGATGCTCCAGGCCTATTTCCATTCCGCCGCCACCCTGAACCTGCTTCGCGCCTTCGCCACCGGCGGCTATGCCGACCTGTTTCGGGCCGGCCGCTGGCTCCTCGACTTTGTCGGCAAATCGGCGGTGCGGAAAAAATACGAAAACCTCTCCCGGGGCATCAACAAGACCCTCGGCGTCATGCGCGCCTATACCCAGCCGGACATTCCTGAACTGATCCCGGCCGCCAACCAGGTGGAATTCTATTCGTCCCACGAAGCGCTGTTCCTCCCCTACGAGGAGGCCTTGGCCCGGGAAGACAGCCTCACGGGCGATCCGGTGGCCGGTTCCGCCCACTTCCTCTGGATCGGCGAACGCACACGCCGCCTCGATTCGCCGCAGGTGGAATTCCTCCGTGGCGTCATCAACCCAATAGGCATCAAATGCGGTCCCGGCGCCGATCCGGCGGAAATGGAAAAGCTCCTCGACATCCTTAATCCCGACAACGAAAAAGGCAAGATAACCATCATCCTCCGGGCCGGCGTGGACAAGGCCGAAGCGGCCTACCGCCAACTGTTCCGCGAGTTCAAGGGAAGCGGCCGCGAGGTCCTTTGGTCCGTCGACCCCATGCACGGCAATCCGAAATCGGACGGGAACGGCACCAAGACCCGGATGTTCGCGGACATCCTCCGGGAGGTGGAAATCTTCATCGACGTCTGCCGCGCCGAAGGCGTCATCCCCGGCGGCGTCCACCTCGAGATGACGGGAAAGGACGTCACCGAATGCCTCGGCGGCTCCGACCGGGTGGAAGACCTGTCCATGAGTTACGACACCCTCTGCGACCCGAGGCTGAACGCCAGCCAGTCCTTGGAACTGGCATTCGAAATCGCCGAACGGCTGTCGTCCCAGCAAAAGCCGCTACTTCATCGAACGAGCGGGCGGTTTTAAAAACGCGTTCAAAGAGTCGTACCGTGGCGCGTCATGGCTCCACAAAAAATGAAGCCCGTACCCGGCGCAACCGGTGTACGGGCTTTTTTCAAAAGTTCAGGGTGCTTCACAACCGCCCCCGCCACCGGGAAATCCGCCGTACCGGTTCAATTCCAATTGGCGGTAAGGATGGCGTCGCGCCAGCGGGTGAGGTCGGTGTTCATTTCGTTGACCATGTCGAGGCTGGTGTTGGCGCCGTGGCCGATCGACACCTGAATATAACTGCCCGGCAGGGTGACGATGGCGGTGGTCCGGTAACGGATTTCCTCAACCCCGTGGAAGTCGGCGGTCTTCTCGAACTGGCCGTAGCAGAATGAATTGTCCCGGATGTTAAAGGGCGCCAGATTCCACTTGTATTCCACCGATTCGGCCTGGCCGGGAACGGCTTCCGGCGGATAGATGCTGGTGAGGCGCCAGTCCGCATCAACCATTATCCGGTAGGCCTGAAGGAGGCTTGACAGGTTGTCGGCCCCCTCCCTGACGTGCTTCACGGTGGCGAGAATGTAGCGGGGAACGACCCGCTCCTCGCCCGGCGCTGGCGCGTCGATTTTCCTGAAGACGGCAAGGCTGCCAGTAAGGGAATCGGATATAAAACCGGGAAGCTGCGTGTCCACCGTCGTGTAGCCGGGCGGTATCGGAATGTAGACAATGACATTGCCGATACGGAAGGGGATCGCTCCTTCGTGAAGGGCGAGGCGGACGCGTTCCCGTTCAAGCAGTTCGGCCCGGAGCGGTCCCGGGATGACTTCCCGGCCGTCGACCATGGCGCCACGGGCGCGGCGTTCTGACACCTGCTGGCAGCGCATGAAGAAAAAGCGGTGCCGTTCCCGTGCCGCCGGTTCGAGGTAGAGGGTGATGAAATCCTCCCTCTCCTCCATCGGCAGGGAAAAAGGGCGTTCGTGACGGCGGCCGGATTCGAGTTGAAGGTCTCGCGGGCGAGCGGCGTCAGGTCGTCCCAGAGAATGCCGGGAAGCTGGATATAGCCGTTGACCGGAAGGCAGGTCAGTTCCTCCGACATGCGTTCCTCGGTCATAGCGGCAGACGCCGGAAAGGCGGTACATGCCAGAATGGCGAGGATCATAGAGAACATGGTGTGAACTGTGGCGGCGTGTCGTGTTCGCAGTTTTGAAGATAACGTACCTATCATAGTGTTCCCCTGGTGTGAAGAAAAACTCCCCGTACCACCGTGGTTGATTGTGCATATTTGGGCCTGAACATCAACCGGTTCTTGCGGCGACGAATCAACGTGAAGCCGGTTCCCGCCTCTGTTGAATATTCGTCTATCCAAGTATTCCGCCGGCCGTACTCCCGTATCCTCTTACCTGTCTATGACCATTACATAACTTAAAAACCGCCGCTCCCCATGC